>NZ_JBQERO010000014.1:0-109894 GCF_056535125.1 Ruegeria sp. O4
AGCATTGGGCTGGAAAAGCCCCGTCGCATTCGAAAGGAAAGTGGCTTAAACGAGCACTTGGGGCGGCACAAAAACGGGACAGGTCCAGGAACCGGACTGAAGTTGGCAGAGTAGGCGAGAGACTAAGCTTAGTATATGAGACGAAGCGAACCGGAAAGAAGCCCAGATGGGTCGCATTGGATAGCGATGAATTTGGTTACGATCTTCTTTCAATAGCGTCTGCTAGCGACACCGCACCGATGAAAGTCGAGTGCAAGTGCTCCGAAAGACCGCTTAGAGAAGCGACCTTGTACCTCACACGAAATGAGTGGGAAACAGCCGACAAATCAGAACGCTATTCCTTTCACCTTTGGAACACTGCTTCACAACAACCGAAACTTGCCGTTATCGGTGTTGAAGACATGAGGCCTCATGTACCCGAAAACAGACGGAGCGGTAGCTGGGAGACCGCACAAGTGCCATTCATAGCCTTTGAGCAGTTGTTTTCCTTCAGTTAGTCGCGCCACAAAGAACTGGCCTCTACCAGCTGAGCTACAGCGGCTTCCGGACCCTACTATGGCCTTACTAGTTCTACTCCTTTGCCGCGAACTCTTTGGTTTCGCAAGCCATTCTCGCGGGGACCCGCTAATTACGAATGATCAGGGGAAACGGCTAACCGATTTGTTTTTTTAGTGTTTTTCGTGTCGTGAGATTTTCTTTGCAAGAATATCACACGTTTCCTGACATAGGCAAACCGCTTACAACACTAGGATGTTTTGGCTACCCAGAATGAGATCACCTCTGGATTGAACGCAATGTTCCAGCTACCACTGTCCAAATTATTTCATTCCGACGGAGCTATGCGCCGATGGCAACTGCGACCACAGCAAAAAAAGACCAAATACATGACGAATCCGAAAAAGAATTTGATGATATCGAGAGCGTCGAGGGTGGTGTCGCTCGCCCAACCGAAGAATTGGTTATCGGCATGGTTGGAGCTGTGGGCGCTGGAGTTACGACTGCTGCCCAAATCTTGTCAGACAAATTACACAAAGAATATGGGTATGAGGTTACTATACTAAAGGCAAGTGACCTTATTCGGGAAAACGCTGACAAAACAGCCACGCCTAACCCTTCTGCAACGGGCGCGAAGCGCATTAAGGATTTGCAAAAAGTTGGCACCGAACTTCGCGACAAGTTTGGCGAGGAGTATGTATCGGCAAAAGCCGTTGAGACTATCGCAATTCACCGAAGTGCAAGAGGCGGGTACGACGAAAGTACAGCAGTGCCCCAGCCGAAGCGTCTTAGACAAGCAACAATCATCGACTCGCTAAAGCATCCTAAAGAAACGGAACTTCTTAGGAATGTGTATGGCGGCATGTATTGGCAGTTTACCGTGTTCGCACCTGAGGCGGTTCGAGAAGCTCGATTAAAATCTCAAGGAATAGAAAAGGACGACTTGGCAGGGATTTTTACTCGCGACGAAAATGACCGAGAAGGGGACCACGGACAAAAAGTGAGCAAAACTGCTTACCTTTCCGACTTTTTCATTCGGAACGATGGTCAAAACGATGAGCGCCTAAAGACTGTTACGGATAGGTTTCTTGAGGTGATTTTTAACATCTCTGTCCACACTCCAACCACTGATGAAGCGGGTATGTATGCCGCAGTTTCAGCAGCGAGTAAGTCTGCATGTTTGTCTCGGCAAGTGGGTGCTGCAATTTATTCCGAAAACGGAGAACTCCTCAGTGTAGGTTGGAATGACGTTCCAAAAGGTGGTGGTGGCCTTTACTCGGCGAACGACAAAAACAACGATCACCGCTGTTTCAAGTGGGGTGGAAAGCTATGCCACAATGATCGGAAGAAAGAAAATCTACCAACAATTGGAATCGGAAGGCCTGTTAGCTAAAGGTGTCGACTTAGATCAGCTAAAAAAGCAGCTGGTCAAAACCCCCGTGAAAGATCTTATAGAATATAGCCGGTCCATACATGCCGAAATGGAGGCAATTGTATCGGCTGCGCGTGCGGGGAAATCCGGGATGGTTGGGGGTACTCTGTATACAACGACTTTTCCTTGTCACAATTGCGCAAGGCATATCGTCGCCGCCGGAATCAGTAAGGTTTACTACGTTGAACCCTACGCCAAGAGTCTTGCATTGGAACTCCATGCAGATTCAATTGCCGTCACCGAAGATGAGGAAGACTTGTGTTCGTTCCTCCAGTATGAAGGCGTAGGGCCTGACAGCATCCTAAAACTCTTCCATCATGGAGTGGAGAGAAAAAGCGGTGGAAAGGCGTTAACCAACGACAAAGAAACAGCCCATCCGATCCTTCCACCCCCAATGGATGGATTCACAACTCACGAAAAACGCGTTATAAGACGTCTAGAGAGCATCGAAGGCCAACCTACCGAAGACCAAGCTGGATAGAAAATGGGCAGTGATCAATCCAAACGTAGGAACCAACGCGAGTTCATGTTCGTATTTTCTTCTGATCAGAAGAGGTCGAACTCTCGAACGGAAGATGCCCAAGCCGATGCTCCGAAACAATCAAGTAGCGTAAGACTGAAAAAGGACGAGGCCAACGACGTGCGTCGCAAGCTGATTGATCAACTCCGAGAGTTTGGTTGCTGATAATGGTGCCGCATGAGGGATTGAACCCCCGACCCATCGCTTACGAAGCGATTGCTCTACCAGCTGAGCTAATGCGGCAGCGACACGTCGTTTAAACGGGCCAACCCTCATTGTTCAGTGTCCTGACTGACTGATTAAGACTTCGTACTAGTTCTACTCCTGTGCCTTCAACTCGCTGTTTTCGCAAATTATCCTCCGCGGGAAAGGATAACCCATATGAGGCCTAAGAGAGAGTCGGACGTTTACGAATCTCGCCGCACGCATCACTAATCGCGACTAACCGCTTCAGTTCGGAGTCTGTTAGGATTTTTGGATTTAAGCTTCCATCCTGGTTACGCGGTAGATTGTGAAGAAACAGCAAAATACTGGCAGGCAGTTGATCGAAGTAAGTGAGTGTCCTGGGGGTCATTGCCTTCCTTTCTCGGCGACATTCAAGCGATACTGCTCCAAAGTCAGACTGTAGTTCCCGGTAGTTTCTACAAACTCGAAGAATGCAGCGGCCTCCCTCCGTTCGTCAGCGGTGATTTCGCGGGTCGTTAGAGTACGGTCACTAGTTTCGATTTCTTGCCGGATTACGTATCCGCCGGTCTCCTTCGCGGCTAGTTCCAGCGCTCGAAACATAGTTTTCCAATCATCTTCTTCTTTTGCTTTGGTCAGCAATTCATTCAAGATTTCAAGCCTAAATCGTTTGTTGCTGATAGGAACAGTAGCGGTATCATTAAGGAATGTTTCGCGGTGCGTGGCGAAAAGATCGCGTAGCGGTTGTGAAAGGTCTCGACCCATCTGTTTGGTTGGGTTGTAACACTCGGTTAGCTGCGGCTTGATCTTGAATCCGTACACCTTGTGGAACTCATCGGCCGTCTCTCCAGGAGTTGTCATCTCGGCGGCTTGCTGAACCAGAAAACGTTTTTGTTCGGAGGTGAGTTTTCGCGTCATTCGTCAAGGTCAATCAATGAAGGAAGGTAGTAACGAGTTCGCCGTTGACCCCAAAAACGCAACATACGAACGATTGGCAACAGTATGAGTTGGACTGCATTCATGTAGTCATACCAAGGTTCCGACCTTTCGGATCGGCTAATTGCTTCAGTCTACCTTGAACGATGTCTAAGAAAATACTGCGCTCTGCTTTGCCGGCCAAGCAAAAACTTCGAAGTGCCGAAGAACTCCAATCTAGCCACAATTACGTAAAGACGGTATGGGGGGCGAAGCACTGCCGATTAAGTGAAGGAATTCCGCAGTTCGTTACCCTAGATGTTACCCCACCACCGTTACTATCGAAACAATGAAGCGTTACATCTCCGTAAGTTATTGAAAAAAGTGGTGAGCCGTGCAGGATTCGAACCTGCGACCCACTGATTAAAAGTCAGTTGCTCTACCAACTGAGCTAACGGCCCACTCTTTTATTGGATCTTCTCGATCCGTGGCGCTCTTTACGGCAATTTCCCAACCGGGTTCAAGCCCTTAATTTGCGCCTCGTTTCGCTGAAACAACCTGCGTTTCCGGCGACCCGATAGGCGGCCTACTTAGGCAGGTGGCGCAGGGGGGTCAACCCCTTTTTTCACGATTCGACGCGACAGGGTGGATTCATGTTCCGACCGACGCTATATCGCCGCCATGCAACAGAAACTCGATACCGGATTGCCCTTTGTTAAGATGCATGGGCTGGGAAATGACTTCGTCGTCGTTGACGCGCGCATACAGGATGTTTCGATTACCCCGGCTCTGGCCCGAGGAATCGGGCATCGGCATTTTGGTGTGGGATTCGATCAGCTGGCCGTAATCGAAAACGGTGCGGCGGACGCGCATCTGGTGTTTTACAATTCGGATGGATCAACTTCGGCGGCGTGTGGCAACGCCACAAGATGCATCGCACGAATGTTGATGGATGAGACGGGCAAAACCCAGCTGACGTTGACAACCGAACGTGGAACGCTTTTTGCGCAGGACGCAGGTGATGGGCTGACCTCGGTCAATATGGGTCTTCCTCAGTTGGAATGGCACGAAATTCCGCTGGCTGAAGAGATGGACACGCTGGAACTGCCCATCGAGGGAACCCCGACAGCGACGGGTATGGGCAATCCGCACTGCACGTTCTTTGTTGAAAACGCCGAGGCGATTCCCTTGGCCGAGTTCGGCGCGCGCTATGAACACCATCCTTTGTATCCCGAGCGCACCAATGTGCAAGTGGCTCAGGTTGTGGGTCCGGATCACATCCGCATGCGGGTGTGGGAACGGGGCGTGGGCATCACCCTGGCATCAGGGTCGTCATCCTGTGCAACCGCGGTGGCTGCGGCGCGGCGTAGACTGACGGGGCGAAAGGTGCAGATTGATCTGGATGGGGGAACCCTGTGGGTTGACTGGCGCGAGGATGGTGTCTGGATGACCGGGTCAACCTGTCACGTCTTCTCGGGCACGTTGTCGCCCGAGTTCTTAGGGACGCTGGGATGAACCCGCCTAAATTCACCACATTGGGTTGCCGCCTGAACGCCTATGAAACCGAGGCGATGAAAGGGCTGTCGCAACAAGCCGGACTGACGGATGCCGTGGTGATAAACACCTGCGCCGTCACAGCTGAGGCTGTGCGCAAGGCACGGCAGGAGATTCGGAAACTGCGTCGTGAAAATCCGAACGCCCGGCTGATTGTTACCGGGTGCGCCGCCCAGACAGAACCCGACACCTTCGCGCAGATGGCCGAGGTCGATGCGGTGATCGGCAACACGGAAAAGATGCGGCCAGAAACCTGGAAAGGCATGGCCGCCGACTTTATCGGCGAGACCGAGGCCGTTCAGGTCGATGACATCATGTCTGTCACCGAAACGGCCGGGCACCTGATCGACGGGTTTGGCACACGCTCACGCGCTTATGTGCAGGTTCAGAACGGCTGCGATCACCGCTGTACCTTTTGCATCATTCCCTATGGCCGGGGCAATTCCCGCAGCGTGCCTGCCGGCGTTGTGGTGGATCAGATCAAGCGGCTGGTGGATCGGGGCTATCATGAGGTGGTGCTGACTGGCGTCGACCTGACCTCATGGGGGGCCGATCTGCCTGCACAGCCCAAACTTGGCGATCTGGTGATGCGCATCCTGAAACTAGTGCCGGATTTGGCCCGCCTGCGGATCAGTTCGATCGACTCGATCGAAGTGGACGAGAATCTGATGCAGGCCATCGCAACCGAACCACGCCTGATGCCGCATCTGCACCTGTCGCTTCAGCATGGCGACGATCTGATCCTGAAGCGCATGAAACGCCGCCACCTGCGCGACGATGCCATTCGGTTTACCGAAGAGGCCCGGAAACTGCGCCCCGACATGACCTTTGGTGCCGACATCATCGCAGGTTTCCCGACCGAGACCGAAGCGCATTTCGAGAACTCGCTGAAACTGGTTACCGATTGCGATCTGACCTGGCTGCATGTTTTCCCATATTCGAAACGCGAAGGCACTCCAGCGGCTCGCATCCCGCAACAGGTGAACGGAAATGTAATCAAGGATCGCGCCGCCCGTCTGCGTGCGGCTGGGGACGTTCAGGTCAGGAAACACCTGTCAGAACAGATCGGCAAAACCCACCGGATCCTGATGGAGAACCCGCATAAGGGGCGGACGGAACAATTCACCGAAGTTACGTTCAATGCACCTCAGCCCGAAGGCCAGATCGTAACCGCCCGAGCCATTGGGGCGAATGATCACAGTTTGGTTGTCTGAAGGTCCGCAGCCTCGCCATCTGCGACAAGCAATTCTTCCATGAATACGCTTATCAGCTGCGCACGCCCGTCAACCCCGGCTTTGGCATAGATCGAGGCGGTCTGCGCGCGCACGGTTCCTACGGCCCGCCCCCGGATGCGCGCGATGTTTTCGTTATCCAGCCCTTTCAGAACCAATAGACCCACATCACGCTCGGCGGTGGTAAGTCCCCAACGGTCGAAGAACGTGTTGATGACGACGCTCATTTCACCCTGCGCGGCCTGTAGGCCAAGCTTGGTCTGTTCTACCCTTGCCAGCAGGCGTCGAAGTTCAATCATGAAAAAAACAACTCCGGCAAGCAAAACAAATGCGACAAAAGCCTCAAGACTTACATGAGAAGGCCCCTCGCCTTCCTTCAAATCCAGAGCAACGTCGCCAAGGTAAAACACCACGCAAAGTACCTGAACAACGATCATTATCGACATAAGTACAGCCCGGTGAGCGTCTGCATCGCCGGGCCGCCAATGGCTGCTGATCCATTTGATCATTTGGTTGACCAATCCTCAGGTATATTCTTCCGCCCTGTTATCATAGCTTTTGCCAAAGCGACACCTGTTCGCCTCTGATCAATGACAACCCCGGCAACATGCAGCAGAACAGACAGCATCAGCCAGTTGAAGGCCAGTTCGTGCAGATCTTCGACCCATTCGATGCCAAAGAACCGAACTGTCCCCATCATGAACCCTGTCACACACAAAGCCAGCAGTGTCGCCCAGAGGTTATAGACCATTAAGGCCCCCAGAGGGTTGTGTGAAAGGTGCACGCTTTGGTCACCACGCCCCATGTCGCGCAGGTGGTTGAGTGCCGAACGGGGGCTGAAAGGGAAGGCTGCAAACCTGGCAAAAGCCGGACCCGTTAACCCCCAAAGCAACCGCAACAAGACCAAAGCCAGCACGACATAGCCCACATATTCGTGGAACGCGCCCTCGGGATTTGATATCCCCGCATTGATCAGAACGCACAAGACTACGACCCAGTGAACCAGCCGGACCAAAGGATCCCAGACCTGAACGTCGTGGGCGCCTGTGCGCCCACGATGCATCAATTCTGTTTCAGACATTCTGGTTACTGATCCTCAATCTTGACGACTTTACCGCTTGCGGGATCAACGTAAACCTCGGCCAGTTTACCATCCTTGACGACATAGGCTTCGATCTTGCCGTCTTCCGTCTCGATTTTGCGGACATCGAATCCCATGCCTGTCAGAGTTTGCCGAATTTCGGCTTCGGATTTTCCAAGCTCGGCATCGGGTGCGAGATCCAGTGCCAATACCGGCGTTGCAAATAGAATTGAGGCAAAAAGAATAGGAAGTTTCATTGTCGTGACTCCGTGTTTCAGACAAACGGCAGTTGATCAGCCGTTGTGGCTGATGTGCGCCTGTGAAGCTGTCCAATCCATTGACCCGGCGCTTATTTCGGTCAAATAAGCGCGCGCTGATGGAGGCTTGGAAAAAGAAAACCCCCGCAACCTGACGGCGCGGGGGCTGAATTAGTAAAATCCGGTAGGACGGATCGGATCAATCTTCCTTGCGGAGTTTGCCCTTGTGCGGTGCCCAGAGGCGCTTGTTGACCAGGTACAGCAGCACCGACAGAACGGTCAGGAAGATGACACCGACAAAGCCTGCGTTCTTGCGGTCTGTCAGCTTTGGCTCGGCCGCCCACATCAGGAATGCGGCAACGTCCTCGGCCATATGCTCAACCGTGTTCGAGTGCCCGTCCGCGAACTCGACCTGCTCGTCAGCCAGCGGAGGCGCCATCGAAATCCAGCCGCCGGGGAAGGCGGTGTTTTCGTAGAGCACTGCACCCGCTTCTTCTTTTTCGTGGCCAGTGTAGCCGTGTAGCAGCGAGGCGATGTATTCCGGGCCACCCATGCCTTTGACCAGCTGGTTGATGCCCAGACCATAAGGCCCGTGGAAGCCAGCCCGCGCCTTTGCCATCAAGCTCAGGTCCGGAGCGCCGACGCCGGTATTGGCCGGGAAGTGATCGGTGGGGATCGCCGGGCGGAAATCGTCCAGCTCGGGGTCGAAGACTTCGAAGTTGCCAGCAGCGTATGCGATGACTTCTTCTTCCGAGTAACCCAGCGCTTCCAGATCGCGCAGCGGCACGTATTGCAGACCGTGGCAAGCCGCGCAGACCTCGGTATAGATCTGCAGGCCGCGTTGCAGCTGATGCTGATCCCAGGTGCCGAACGGGCCTTCGAACGAGAAGGCGAAATCTTCGATATGCTGCTCACCACCACCTGCTGCAATGGAAGCAGCAGGGGTCAGGGCCAGAGCAAACGCGGCGCCGATTGCAAGTTTCTTGAACATGTTTCCGGTCCCTCTTCTTACTCGGCCGGCGTGGCGTCGGCGTCAGCCTTGCCATAATGCGCGTTGAAGTCTTCTTCGATGGTCTCGGGCTGGGCCAGAGGTTTCTCGATCACACCAAGGATCGGCAGGATCACGAAGAAATAGGCGAACCAGTAGGCCGATGCGATCAGCGAGAAGGTCGCATAGGGTTCTTCCGCAGGCATCGCACCCAGCCACATCAGGGCGAAGAAGTCGATGATCAGCAGGTAGAACCACCATTTCAACATCGGACGGTACTTGCCCGAACGCACGCTCGACGTGTCCAGCCAGGGCGCCAGCGCCATGGCCAGGATCGCACCAAACATCGCCAGAACACCGAAGAACTTGGCGTCAACGATACCACCGGTGATGAAGCTGGCGAACTGAACAACCCAGACTTCACCGGTAAAGGCACGCAGGATCGCGTAGAACGGCAGGAAGTACCATTCAGGCACGATATGTGCGGGTGTCGCCAGCGGGTTGGCTTCGATATAGTTGTCCGGGTGGCCCAGATAGTTCGGCATGAAACCGACAACGGCCCAGAACACGACCAGGATCACGGCCAGCGCGAACAGGTCCTTGATCACGAAATACGGCCAGAACGGCAGCGTGTCTTTCTTCGCCTCGTCCTTCGAGCCGCGACGCACTTCAACACCTGTGGGGTTGTTGTTGCCCGTGGTGTGGAAGGCCCAGATGTGTACCACGACCAAAGCCGCGATGATGAACGGCAGCAGGTAATGCAGCGAGAAGAAGCGGTTCAGCGTGGCGTTATCCACCGCGGGTCCGCCCAGCAGCCAGGTCTGGATCGCGTCACCCACAAACGGAATGGCACCAAACAGACCGGTGATCACAGTCGCACCCCAGAAGGACATCTGACCCCATGGCAGAACATAGCCCATGAAGGCTGTGCCCATCATCATCAGGTAGATCAGCATGCCGACGATCCACGTGATCTCGCGCGGGGCTTTGTATGAGCCATAGAACAAGCCGCGGAAGATGTGGATGTAGACCGCAACAAAGAACAGCGATGCGCCATTCATGTGCAGGTAGCGGATGAAGTAACCGCCATTTACGTTGCGCATGATGTGTTCGATGCTGGCAAATGCCATGTCGACATGCGGCGTATAGTGCATCACCAGAATGATACCGGTGACAATTTGCAGCGCCAGGCAGAACGCCAGAACGATGCCCCAGATCCACCACCAGTTCAGGTTCTTGGGGGTCGGGATCATGAGGGTGTCATACAGCAGGCCAACAATCGGCAGGCGGCTGTTCAGCCATTTCTCGCCGTTTGTCTTCGGCTCGTAATGATCGTGGGGAATTCCGGACATAAGTTTGGGTCTCCCTTAGCCGAGTTTGATTGTGCCGTTGTCCACCCACTCTGCGGGCGGAATGGGCAGGTTCTCAGGCGCGGGGCCTTTGCGGATACGACCAGCAAGGTCGTAGTGTGAACCGTGGCAGGGGCAGAACCAGCCACCAAAGTCGCCTGCATCACCCAGAGGCACACAGCCGAGGTGGGTACAAACACCCATCTGGACGACCCATGCACCCGGCGCTTCGCCTTCCGGCGACGGCATCACACGGTTTGCGTCGGTCGCAGGGGCATCGGCGCTCAGGTTAAAGTTGCGGGCCAGCGGATCCGGCAGCGCATCAACACCTTCGGCGTCCTGTTTCTGAGCTTCCTGAATCTCGGCACCGGTGCGGTGACGGACAAAGACGGGTTTTCCCAACCATTTGACGGTCAGCTGCGTACCCGGCTCAACACCGCTCACATCCACACGGATCGAGGACAGCGCCTGAACGTCTGCCGATGGGTTCATTTGGTTGATCAGGGGCCATACGGCTGCACCCGTTGCAACGACACCTGCGCCGCCAGCGACGTAGTACAGGAAATCTCTGCGGGTGCCTTCGTGGTCTTCTGCGTGGGACACGAGGTTATCTCCGATTGTCTGGCGCCCGCGGACGGGCAAATAGCTCGCGCACCGCACGAATGCGGTGTCTTAACCGCGCTTACTATCGGGGAGAATAGTGTTCGTCCAGCGTTCATAAACGCGCAATACGCCGCATGTGTCGTTTCCAGCAGCTGCGGAGAGTGTTTTTTGGTGAATCTCGCGTGCGACTTTGTCGGCAACTTCGATTCATGCGTCATTGATTCGCTTTCGCACCCCGCCTTCCGCCACCCGGGTTGGGTATTTGAAGCCTGTCCTGGGTGCCGCTGATTTGCGCCCAAAAGGTACATAATCAAGACTTCGAAACGGAGATTGTTTTCAGCAAAAACATACTCGCTAAATAGATGATTTAAATTACAAATTGCACGCGCCTCACCTGTTGCACTTTCCGCGCGAATAAAGGACAGCGCAAAAGGCGTGCGAACTCCTGCAAGGAGACCCCAATGTCAAAGATCATTCTGGCCGCTGCCTTGTGCACATTGGCCCTGCCCTCTCAGACCCTTGCCGCGGGCGACCCCGCGAACGGTGAGGCAATATATAACCGTTGTTCTTCGTGTCATGCGATCATCAAGGATGGAGAAGTTCTGGTCAAAGGTGGAATCACCGGCCCGAATCTGTATGGCGTCGTCGGTCGCGTGGCCGGGTCCGAAAACGATTATCGCTATGGCAGCGAGCGCCTGCCGATCGGCATGTTCACGGATGACATGATCCGTGCCGGCGAAGCGGGTCTGGTCTGGACCGAGGAAAACATCGTTGCTTATGCGCAGGATCCGATCGGCTTCATCAAGGAATTTCTGGATGACGAAACTGCCCGTCCGAACATGAGCGTCAAACTCAAGACCGGTGCAGACGACATTGCCGCTTATCTGGCTACCTTCAGCCCCCAGTAAACCCGGCGCCTGATGCTGGTTAAGCCTTGTGCATCAAGGCGGCCAGCTGGGCGATTTCACTGCCAAAGCCAGAGGACACCTGATCAGCGGCAGCATTTCGCGCACCTTCGGGTTTGTTTTGACCAAGCTTCCACGTGCCCTGAATATCTTCAACCTGCATGCGGCACGGAACGATCATGCGCATCATCTTGTTCAGCGCGTCCGAGGACATTTTTGCCGTGACCCATGGGGCCTTGGGCAGCAGCCGCTTTTCGTAGAATGCAGATTGGCGGTCAAGTACGTCACGCAACTCGTCCTGCGGGCGTAGCTCAAGCTTTCCGATCAGGTGTACGGCGACATAATTCCATGTCGGAACCTGATCTTCGACACCGTACCAATCGGGCGAAATATATGCATCCGGCCCCTGCACCGCGATCTTTGCGCGCTGCGGTTCGTGCAGCGCACGCACGACAGGGTTCGAGCGCACAAGATGCAGGTCAGCCATTGATCCGTCTTCGGACAACAAAAACGGGACATGACTTAATAACGGGCCCTCTTCCGCAGAGAGTGCCAGAACGCCAAACGCCCGGTCGCGGGCGAGTTCAACATGACGCGCACGATCCTCGGCGCGAAAAACGGGGTTAGGGTGCATGAGTGTCCTCCTGTCAAATCTCTTGCAGCGTCGGACAGTTCTTGGCAAGGTCCGCCTCGTTCTCAGGGCGGGGTGGAATTCCCCACCGGCGGTGTGCGGGCCACGGCCCGTAAGCCCGCGAGCGGCCCCGGCTTTCGGGGTGTCAGCAGATCTGGTGAGACGCCAGAGCCGACGGTCAAAGTCCGGATGAAAGAGAACGTGCAAGCCGCGCCGGTAACACGGCGCGCCTGCTCGTGATCGCCTTGGGTGACGTGTCATGCCGGGCTGGCAGCGAAAAGTGGGAACCGGTTCTCGCGACTGCCAGCAGGCCACCAAACTGAAAGGAGATCATGATGACACACACCCGCTATGCTTTTGTAAAAGCCAACTGGCATTCCGATATTGTTGACCGCGCGCTCGACGGCTTCCTCGAACTCGTCCCCTCGGAACAAGTCGATGTCTACGACGTTCCCGGCGCGTTCGAGATGCCCCTGCTGGCCCGTGATCTGGCCCGGACCGGGCGCTATGCCGCCGTCGCCTGCGCTGCCTTTGTCGTTGATGGTGGCATCTACAGGCACGATTTCGTTGCGCAGGCCGTGGTCGATGGTCTGATGCGCGCCGGGCTTGATACAGGGGTTCCTGTCCTTTCGGTCTCGCTGACCCCGCACCAATATCAGGAAACCGATCATCACAATGCGATCTACCGCGACCATTTCGTACAAAAAGGGCGCGAAGCGGCTCAGGCCGCGCTGATGATCTCAGAAACCCGTGCGAAAGTCGCGCAGGCCGCCTGATCTTCATCTTTTCGAAAATACTCAAAAATGCGCCGCCCGACGGGCGGCGTTCAAACCGTCAACGGCCAAATCCGCTTGAGGCCGGGGGCCTTGCCCGCTAATCACGATCCGCAAAGGAGCACGCCCCATGTCGATGAACAGCTTTGGCCATCTTTTCCGCGTCACCACTTGGGGTGAAAGCCATGGGCCCGCCTTGGGCGCCACTGTCGACGGTTGCCCGCCGGGCGTTGCGATTGACGAGGCGATGATCCAGCACTGGCTGGACAAGCGCAAACCCGGGCAAAACAAGTTCACAACGCAGCGGCGCGAACCAGATCAGGTCAAGATCCTTTCTGGCGTGTTCGAAGGCCAAACTACAGGCACGCCCGTGCAACTGATGATCGAAAACACCGATCAGCGCTCGAAAGATTACGGCGACATCATGGACAAGTTCCGTCCGGGCCATGCCGATATCACCTACTGGCAGAAATACGGCATCCGCGATTATCGCGGGGGTGGGCGCAGTTCAGCCCGGGAAACCGCGTCGCGCGTGGCCGCGGGTGGACTGGCGCGCGAGGCCATCCGGCAGATCGCGCCGAATGTGCAGATCACCGGATACATGACCCAGATCGGTCCGCACAAGATCGACCGCGTCAAATTCGACTGGGCGCAGATTGAACAGAACCCGTTCTGGGCGCCTGATGAACAGGCGGCCGGGGATTGGGCGACCTATCTGGATGACCTGCGCAAATCCGGCAACTCGGTCGGGGCCGTGGTCGAGGTTGTGGCACGTGGAGTCCCGGCAGGGCTTGGGGCGCCGATCTACGCCAAGTTAGACACCGATCTCGCGGCCGCGATGATGTCGATCAACGCTGTCAAAGGTGTCGAGATCGGCGAAGGCATGGCTGCCGCCGAACTGACTGGTGAAGCCAATGCCGACGAAATCTTCATGGGTCAGAATGGTCCGCAATACAGTTCAAACCACGCAGGCGGCATTCTGGGCGGCATCTCGACCGGGCAGGACATTGTCGTGCGCTTTGCGGTCAAACCGACCTCTTCGATCCTGACCACCCGCAAAACCATTACAAAATCCGGTGAAGAGACCGAGATCATCACAAAGGGCCGTCATGACCCCTGTGTTGGCATCCGCGCCGTTCCCGTCGGTGAGGCGATGATGGCCTGTGTCATCCTGGACCACCTACTGCTGCACCGTGGTCAGATCGGAGAAAACCGTGGACGGATCGGCTGATCTGCGCGCGCGTTTGCGTGCCATTGTCGCGCAACGCATGGAAACTGATCCGGCCCATGACCTGGCCCATCTGGATCGTGTTTGGACCAATGCTCAGGCCATTGCAGGCGCTCAGGCGGACATCCCCGTCCTGTTGGCAGCCTGTTATCTTCATGATCTGGTCAACCTACCCAAGAATGACCCGAACCGACTGTTTGCCTCACGCCGGTCAGCTGCTGAATCAGGGCCTATTCTGGCAAAACTGGGCTTTTCCGACGATCAGGTTCAGGCCGCGCAACATGCGATAGAGGCCCATAGCTTCTCGGCCAACATCCCACCCGAAACGCTCGAGGCCCGGATTCTGAGGGATGCAGATCGCCTTGACGCCTTGGGGGCCATTGGGATTGCGCGCACATTTTCTGTATCAGGTGCTTTGGGGCGTGTTCTCTATGATCCGGCTGATCCATTCGCAGAAGCGCGCCCGCTGGACGATCTGCGGTATTCGATTGATCACTGGAAGGTTAAGCTGCTGACCCTGCCGGACGACATGCTGACGGATGCAGGCAAGCAGATTGCGCAGGTAAGGGCGGGCCGAATGTTTCAGTTCCTTGAGGATTTTGCAGCGGAAATCGGCGCATCGATACCGAAGTCGTGGACCATCACCTGATCCACCCCGTTGATCTTTATTCTGCAAAGGCGCAGGGTCGCGCCGATGACAAAACCCTTAACATCGCATCGACCTTTGCTGGCTGTGGCGCTGAAGCTTGGCGCGCTGTTCCTTTTCACGTCGATGTCGGCCCTGGTCAAAGCCTTATCTGACGAATTCCCGCCGGGCCAATTGGTGTTCTTCCGGTCCCTGTTTGCTATTCCGGTCATCATTCTGTGGCTGATCGCGCGCCGAGAGCTGGCGCAAGGCTTTGTCGTCAAGAAACCCATGGGTCATTTCTGGCGCGGTGTTCTGGGCACCAGCGCCATGGGGCTGACATTCACCGGCCTTAGCCTGTTGCCGCTGCCCGAAGTCACCGCAATCGGTTACGCCACACCGATCTTCACCCTGATTTTGGCCGCTGTGATGCTGGGCGAGCGCATCCGCATGATTCGCATCGGTGCCGTGGCACTTGGGTTGCTTGGCGTGATGATCATGATCTGGCCCCGGCTTGGCAGCACTCAGATGGAAACGGCTGCAACCATCGGAGCGCTATGCGTACTGGGCGCGACCTTTGCCCGGGCCTTCGTGCAGATCCACATCCGCCAACTGGTCAAGGTCGATCACCCTGCTGCAATCGTGTTCTATTTCTCGCTGACAGCGACGCTGCTTTCGGCCCTGACGGCGATCTGGGGATGGACAATGCCTACCCTGAATCAGGCTCTAATACTGATCACCATGGGGCTAATTGGCGGAGTTGCACAGATCTTGGTCACGTCCTCGTATCGGTTTGGACAAGCATCGATGCTGGCACCTTATGACTATGCAACAATGCTTTTTGCGATTGTGATCGGTTATTTCGCGTTTGATGAATTGCCCACCGTTGCGATCCTGATCGGGGCCGCATTGGTGATCGCAGGCAATGTTGTTGTGATCTGGCGCGAACACCAGCTGGGGCTTGAGCGTGGCAAGGCGCGTTCTGTCACGGACCCCAAAGCGTGACTTTACCTTTTGCATTCTTTCCCTAGGTTGGGCCGGACAATCAAAGAGGTTCCCCAATGAGCGACGCGCAGGATCACAAGGAAAAGATGCAAAAGGTGCAGGCCCAGCACCGCAAGAAAGTGTCCGAGGCCGTCGACCCCGAACGCGGCCTTGTTCTGATCAATACCGGCAAGGGCAAAGGCAAGTCATCTGCGGCCTTTGGCGTGGTCATCCGCGCGCTTGGTTGGGGTCAGAAGGTCGCCGTGGTGCAGTTCATCAAGGGCAAGTGGAAAACCGGCGAGCGCCGTTTCTTCGAAGAACGTGATCTGGTCACCTGGCACACGATGGGTGAGGGGTTTACCTGGGACACACAAGACCGCGAGCGCGACATTGCAGCCGCCAACGCCGCCTTCGACAAGGCTTGCGCCCTTATGGCAAGTGGCGAAT
The DNA here is from genome assembly GCF_056535125.1 of Ruegeria sp. O4. NCBI lineage: Bacteria > Pseudomonadati > Pseudomonadota > Alphaproteobacteria > Rhodobacterales > Roseobacteraceae > Ruegeria > Ruegeria sp. O4. The sequence continues at coordinate 16,203 of NZ_JBQERO010000014.1, forward strand.
ACGATCTGGTGGTTCTGGACGAGATCAACATCGCGCTTCGCTATGAATATCTCTCGGTCGAGCAGGTGATAGACGGGCTGAACGCGCGTTCGGACAAGACGAGTGTGTTCCTGACAGGCCGTGACGCACCGCAGGCGCTGCGTGATTATGCAGATCTGGTCACCGAGATGACCGAAGAAAAACACCCGTTCCAGGCGGGAATCAAAGCCCAGCGCGGGGTGGATTTCTGAACCTTGCAACAGCGCAGCCTAAACTGCTGCGCTGCTATCCTCTGCCGCTTCGCACAGTTTCAAAAATATATCGCAACGACTTGCGTTGATGGGCGGTGCCTTGTGTGCGGGCTTCTTCAGCGGTTGCTGTGACCCGGTTCTGGCGGTCGGCATAGGCGCAATAGTCGCCTTCGCAACAATTGCACCCGCACGCAACCAGCGCATCATGTCGGGCCATGATTTCGTCAAGCGTGTCTGTCATCTGTGACCTCACCCCGCGCAGGGATAAATCTGGTGAATTCAGTCGGCTTTTTCAAGTAAATTCGCCCGACCGGTCAACACGCTTCTCTGCTCTGAGCCGCCGATTTGCAAAACGGGCGGCTCAGCTATTTCGGTAGTATTTGGACAAATTTGCCAGTGCTGAGGAACAGCGCTCAGGCAGCGACTTCCTGCTCGGGCGCGCTGAGCGAGATGACGAGAACCACAGCCGCACCGTTCAGCCAGTAGAACGCCGCATCCAATCCTGAAAACCCCAGTACACTGGGTGCAAACAGAAAAGTGATGCCGACAATCAGGTCCACGGCAAGGTGAAATTTATAGGGTAGAACGCGCCAAATTCCCAAATGATGGTCGGTCAGAACCGTCAGGACAAAGGCGGCGACGCCGGTGACAACGGAAAGCCACAGCGCCAGCGGGTTGGACTGACCCAATCCCAGCAGAAATGGCAGTGTCATCAGGGCAATGGCAACCGGGTAGTCCAGATACGCGTGGACAGAGCGGGTAACGAAACGCAGGGACATAAGATTTTCCTCTTTTCAATCAGTGATGAAAGAAAGATAGAAAGCCTGACCCGAACGCTGAATTCTCGATCGTTTCAAAAATCCTGCAGATCGTACAGAATTCTTGGCGCTTTAGTGCATGGACCTGTATGCGGCTGGTGACAAGCCGACCTGCTTCTTGAAAACACGGGAGAACGCGGCCTCAGAGGCATATCCAACTTCGGCTGCTGCATCTGCGACGTTCCATCGTGCCTCTGTTAGGCCATGGCACGCAATCTGCATGCGCCAGTCGGTGAGGTATTGCATCGGCGTCGTGCCCATCTTCTGGGCAAATAACTGAGAAAAGGCTGTGCGCGACATGCCGGATTCGCGTGCCAGTGTTGCAACGCTCCAGTCTTGCGCTGGCGCTTGGTGGAACGCCGTCAAAGCGCGTGAGATGCGCGTATCCGCAAAGCCCGCAAGGGCGGTGTCCTGCGGGCTTTGCCGTTCCAGATAGGTTCGGATCGCCTGCGCAAACAGAACTTCGGACAGCTTGAGCGCAATCAGATCGCCGCCAATACGGGCCCCGGACACTTCGGATCCGATCATGCGCAGGGTCGATTCCATCCACGATCCGGCCTCTTCACCATAATTCTCGATCAGGATGTAGGGTGGCAGGCGGTCGATCAGCATATGCCCGGTGCCTTTTCGCCCTGCCGGGCCGGTAAAAGAAAAATGACCGCAGATCAGTTGCGTGTCCCGGTCCTCGTCTGCACCGCCATAGACAAGGACGCCATCGCCATTGTAGCCGGCAATCTCAAGAACCTGCTCCAGAGGGAGCGCATCCGGTGGCCTGACCTCGGCACACAACAACGCATGTGGCGCCCCATGAGGGATCAGGATCAGATCCCCCTGCCGCAGCCTCAACGTTTCTCCGGTGGATGAGACATGGACCTTGAGCTCACCCCGTTGAACAAAATGAAACCGCGCGACGTTTTCGAATTCCGGCACCTGAATACCAAAAGGTGGTGTGAACGAGGTGCGGAAGTAGAACGTGCCACGCAGGGACAGACGGGTGAGAATATCGCTGAGAAGGTCCAACATGCGGTGAAGATACGGAAACTGATCCGATCGTCCAGATCACGGAACGCTTTGCACGACAATTTGCACGATCTGCAACAAAAACCCCGCCGAAGCGGGGTTTTGCAAGTTATTACGAGCGGACCAGCTTTTCGTAATCTTCTGCGATTTCGCGGGTCAGGTCGCCAACTTCGAAAGTGTAATCTCCGATTTGCCCGACCGGAGTGACCTCGGCCGCGGTTCCGGTCAGCCAGCACTGTTCGAAATCAGCCATTTCTTCGGGCTTGATGCGCCGCTCATGCACAGTGATGCCTTTATCCTTCAGCATCTGAATGATGGTCTGACGGGTGATGCCATTCAGGAAGCAATCCGCCAGCGGGGTGTGAACCTCTCCATCCTTGACGAAGAACACGTTGGCACCTGTTGCTTCGGCCACGTAACCACGCCAGTCCATGAACAGCGCGTCCGAGCATCCCTTGGCTTCGGCCTTGTGTTTGGAAATGGTGCAGATCATGTAGAGGCCCGCCGCCTTGGCATGAACCGGGATGGTTTCCGGGCTGGGGCGTTTCCATTCGGCGATGTCCAGTTTTGCGCCCTGCATCTTGGCGTCGCCGTAATAGGCGCCCCAGGGCCAGACCGCGATGGCCATCCGTACCGGGTTGCGGGCCGACGCCACGCCCATGTCTTCGCCAGACCCGCGCCACACCAATGCGCGGACATAGGCATCCTGAAGGCCACTGGCTTTCAGGGTCTCTTCCTTGGCCGCTTCAATCTGATCGACGGTGTAAGGCATCGGCATGTCCAGCGCCTCGGCGCTGGCGATAAGACGTTCGGAATGTTCGCGGCTTTTGAAAATCTTGCCGTTATAAGCCCGTTCGCCCTCGAACACGGATGAGGCATAGTGCATCGCGTGGGTCAGAATATGCACATTGGCATCGCGCCAGGGCACCAGCTTACCATCCATCCAGATGACACCGTCACGATCATCATACCCCGCCATGCGAAACCTCCTGAACCGGGTTAAATTTCCGATTGTTGCGCTACTTAGGTCCGATGCGGACACAATGTTGCGCAAAAACTGCGATTCGATACCGCTCCGCCCTTGGAATGTCAATAACGCTGACATAAAGTCAAACCCGAGTAACGAATGAGGCATGATATGTCCGAAATCCGCCCAGCCCCGCGATATGGGGGCGAGAGCCTGTTGTTTTTGACGGATGAACAGTTGCGCCAGGGGATCGAGGCCATGTTCTTTGCCTATCGCGGCTTTACCGCGGATCCTGATCGTATCCTGTCCGAGATGGCCTATGGCCGCGCCCATCACCGCGCGATCCATTTTATCAACCGTGCTCCGGGCACCACGGTGAACAATTTGCTGGCGATCCTCGGGGTTACAAAACAGTCTCTGAACAGGGTTCTTCGGACATTGATCGAGGATGGTCTGGTGGAAAGCCGGGTCGGAACCGTGGATAAACGCGAACGGCACCTATTTCTGACGGAAAAGGGCGAAACGTTGGAGGCCACGTTGTCAGATGCGCAACGAACAAGAATGCGCGCAGCCTTCAAGGATGCCGGTCCCGAGGCCGTGGCCGGGTTTCGCAAAGTACTTGAAGCAATGATGGATGCTGATATGCGTCATGCCTATACGAAATTGCGGGAAACGAGTTCATGAGCGAAATGGATGCCCATCTGCTGATTGTTGATGATGACGAACGCATTCGCGATCTGCTCAAGAAATTCCTGATGCGAAACGGGTTTCTGGTGACAGCGGCACGGGATGCGGCCCATGCGCGGCGGGTTCTGTCGGGATTGGATTTCGACATGATCGTCATGGATGTGATGATGCCGGGCGAAGATGGCGTCAGCCTGACCAGATCGCTGCGTGACACCCATACGACACCGATCCTGTTGTTGACCGCCAAGGGCGAGACCGAGCATAGGATTGCAGGGCTTGAAGCCGGGGCAGATGATTATCTCGCCAAACCTTTCGAGCCGAAAGAGCTGTTGCTGCGGATCAATGCGATCCTGCGCCGAATGCCGGAAACCCCGGCCGAGGAAACAGCGGCGAAGATCCTGCATCTTGGTCCCATCCGGTATGACATTGAACGCGGTGAGATGTGGCAGGGTGAAATGCCGGTCCGCCTGACCGCAACCGAAAGCCAGCTGATGAAAATTTTCTCGGCCCAACCGGGCGAGCCGATCAGCCGTGCAAAACTGGTGGAAGATCTGGGCCGGGATAAAGGACAGGCGCAAGAACGTGCCGTGGACGTGCAGATCACCCGCCTGCGCCGGAAGATCGAACAGGACCCGAAACAGCCCCGGTATCTGCAGACAGTCCGGGGCGCGGGCTATATGCTGGCGCCCGATTGAATGGGCCGCTGCGCGGCGATTAATGCCTTCGGCGAGGATATTTTTTAGCCAGATGAAGATGGGATCCCGATGAAAACCGCCCTTTTGACACATGCCGATTGCCTTGGACATGTCACACCCCAGGGTCATCCGGAACAGGTGGCGCGGCTGGAGCATATCCTGCACGCGCTGGAGGGGCTGGATCTGAAGCGCGTGACCGCTCCGCTGGCGGCAGACGATGATTTGCTGCGTGTTCATCCCGAAAGCCATATCCGCGACATCAGATCGTCGCGCCCCACTGACGGGTTTGCGCAGATCGACGGGGACACCTTCATGTCGCCGGGTTCCGTGGATGCGGCCTATCGCGCGGCGGGTGCGGCAGTGCGCGCCATTGATCTGGTTTTGGGCGGTGAGGCGCCGAACGCCTTTTGTGCCATTCGCCCGCCTGGGCACCATGCCGAAGCCGAGAAAGCCATGGGGTTCTGCCTGTTTGGCAACGCGGCGCTGGCTGCGAAACACGCGCTGGATTACCACGGGCTGAAGCGGGTCGCTGTGGTCGATTTCGACGTTCATCATGGCAACGGCACGCAGGACCTGCTGTGGGATGAAGATCGGGCCCTTGTGATCACCAGCCAGCAAATGCCGTTATGGCCCGGATCAGGCCGCCCGGACGAGGCAGGCGCTTACGATAACGTTCTGAATATCCCGCTGGCCCCGGGCACCGGCGGGGCTGAGATGCGATCCGCCTATGAAACGCAGGCCTTTCCGCGCCTGCGGGCATTCCGGCCGGAGCTGATCATCATCTCGGCCGGGTTCGATGCGCATCAGGACGACCCTCTGGCCAATCTCAACTGGTCGACTGGCGATTTCGCCTGGATCACGGCAGAGCTGTGCGGGATAGCCGATGAGGTGTGTCAGGGCCGTATCGTCTCGACTCTGGAGGGCGGGTATGATCTGAACGCACTGGCCGAGGCGACACGCGCCCATGTGGAAGAACTGATGAAGGCAGCACGATGACCGATACCCCAGTTGAGCAGATGACATTCGAGCAGGCCATGAAAGAGCTTGAGACCGTGGTTGGTCAGCTTGAGCGCGGCGACGTGGCGCTGGATCAGTCGATTGCGCTTTATGAACGCGGGGCCGCTTTGAAAAAGCGTTGCGAGGACGAGTTGAAGCGGGCCGAGGAAAAAGTGGCCGCGATCACTCTGGACGCGAATGGCCAACCGACCGGGACCACACCTGTCGAAGGTCAGTAAATGTTTCAGGAAAGACTGGCGCAGGACGCGGCGCGCCTTCAGGATCATTTTGACCTGATAATGGGCGCGCTGGACGATCTGGATGTGACACGGGCAATGGCCTACGCCACCCGGGGCGGTAAGCGGCTGCGCGGGTTTCTGGTTCTGGAAAGTGCGCGCCTGCACCAAATCGACGAGTCCCGCGCGATCTGGCCCGCGACCGCGATAGAGGCCCTGCACGCCTATTCGCTGGTTCACGACGATCTGCCCTGCATGGATGACGACGATCTGCGGCGCGGACGCCCCACGGTGCATGTGAAATGGGATGAAGGCACGGCTGTACTTGCCGGGGACGCGCTGCAAACACTGGCCTTTGAGCTGTGTACCCGGCCCGAGGTTGGAGATGCAGACGTTCGCGCTGATCTGGCACTGACACTGGCCAGGGCAAGCGGTGCGCAAGGTATGGTTTTGGGGCAGGCGCTTGATATCGCGGCGGAAACCGCTTCTGAACCTCTGACGCTGAATGCGATAACACGGCTTCAGGGCGGCAAAACGGGCGCTTTGATCGAATGGTCCACCTGTGCGGGTGCGCGTCTGGCGAAAGCGGATCCAGAGCCCTTGCGCCAATATGCCCGAGCCCTTGGTCTTGCTTTTCAGATTGCAGACGACATCCTTGATGTTGAAGGTGATGCGACAAAGGCAGGCAAACGCCTTCAGAAAGATGCGGATGCGGGAAAGGCCACTTTCGTATCGCTTCTGGGTTTGGATGCTGCCAGAACCCGCGCCAGTGAACTTGTTGATCAGGCCTGCACCGCACTGGACGGGTATGGCCCGACGGCAGAAACCTTGAAGGAAGCCGCTCGCTTCGTTATTGCCCGGGACAGCTAAGCCAGGAACGCGCCAAATGTCTGACCGCCCCAAAACGCCCCTGCTGGATCTTGTGAACCGCCCCGCTGATCTCAAGCGGTTCTCGGACGCGCAGCTGCATCAGGTTGCGCAGGAATTGCGGGCCGAGACGATTTCGGCGGTTTCTGTGACCGGCGGGCATCTGGGCGCGGGTCTGGGTGTTGTGGAACTGACAACCGCGCTGCACGCTGTTTTCGACACGCCGCGCGACAAGATCATCTGGGATGTGGGCCATCAGTGCTATCCGCACAAAATCCTGACCGAACGGCGCGACCGCATTCGCACGCTGCGCATGAAAGATGGCCTGAGCGGTTTTACCAAGCGCAGCGAAAGCCCCTATGACCCGTTTGGCGCCGCGCATTCTAGCACTTCGATCAGTGCGGCACTGGGTTTTGCCGTCGCGCGTGATCTGGGCGGTGTAACCCCTGAAGGGTTGGGTGACGCGATTGCCGTGATCGGTGATGGATCGATGTCCGCAGGCATGGCCTTTGAGGCGATGAATAACGCAGGTCACCTGAAGAAACGCCTGATCGTCATTCTGAATGACAATGAAATGAGCATCGCCCCCCCTGTTGGTGCCCTGTCCAGCTATCTGTCCCGAATCTACGCCGAGGCGCCATTCCACGATCTGAAAGCCGCCGCAAAGGGCGCTGTTTCACTTTTGCCCGAACCGTTCCGCGAAGGGGCCAAACGCGCTAAGGAAATGCTGAAAGGTATGGCCGTGGGCGGGACCCTGTTCGAAGAGCTCGGGTTTTCCTATCTCGGGCCTATTGATGGGCATGACCTGGATCAGCTGTTGCCGGTTCTGCGCACCGTCAAGGCGCGGGCAACCGGGCCGATCCTGATCCACGTCTTGACCAAGAAGGGCAAAGGGTACGCACCAGCCGAACAGGCCCGCGACAAAGGCCACGCGACAGCCAAATTCGATGTGGTTACGGGCGAGCAGAAAAAGGCCCCTTCAAACGCCCCTTCTTACACGTCTGTCTTTGGCAGGGCTCTGGTGGATGCCGCCGCGCGCGATGACAAGATCGTTGCGGTGACTGCCGCGATGCCAGATGGCACCGGGTTGGGCCTGTTTGCCGAACGGTACCCGTCGCGCTGTTTCGATGTGGCGATTGCCGAGCAGCACGGCGTGACCTTCTCGGCTGCGCTCGCGGCAGGGGGGATGAAACCATTCTGCGCCATGTATTCGACCTTTCTGCAGCGGGGGTACGACCAAGTTGTGCATGACGTCGCAATCCAGCGCTTGCCCGTTCGGTTTGCCATTGACCGCGCGGGTCTGGTGGGTGCTGACGGTGCCACCCATGCCGGGTCGTTCGATATTGCCTATTTGGCCAATCTGCCGGGCATGGTCGTCATGGCCGCCGCGGATGAGGCGGAATTAATGCACATGGTGGCAACCGCTGTCGCGCATGATGAAGGGCCGATTGCCTTTCGCTATCCGCGCGGCGAAGGTGTCGGAGTGGACCTGCCCGAACGCGGTGAGGTACTGGAGATCGGCAAAGGCCGCATGATCCGAAAAGGCGCGCGCGTCGCGCTTTTGTCTTTTGGCACGCGGCTGGCGGAAGTTCAGAAAGCAGCCGAGTCTCTGACCGCCAAAGGCATTAGCCCAACCATCGCCGACGCCCGATTTGCCAAGCCGCTGGATCGGGAACTGATCCTGGACCTGGCTGCGGATCATGAGGCGTTGATCACCATCGAAGAAGGCGCAGTTGGCGGGTTTGGCAGCCATGTGGCACAGCTTCTGGCGGATGAGGGTGTTTTTGACCGGGGCTTGAAATACCGCTCGATGGTCTTGCCTGACAGCTTCATCGATCAGGCCAGCCCCGCGGACATGTATGCCGTTGCGGGTATGAATGCCGAGCAGATCGAAGCCAGGGTGCTGGATGTTCTGGGCGTAACCTCGATCGGTGAAAAGCGCGCGTAATAGCGGCGTTGAGACGCCCGCTTTTGGTTTCGACGCTTTTACAAGCAGGAGGCCGACAATCCAGAACAGAGCGGGAATGCCAAGCGCCACCCGGGTCCTTCATTGCGATTTTCTGGTCCTGACCCGAACGGTCTTTGCTTCAAAAGTGACTTGAGACGACAAATCACTGATACCAACCGCCCTTTGGATTGTCCGTTGCCCATTCCCTTAAAGAGATCAAGGAGATTGTTCTGGGGCGCATATGCGCGAAAGAAACGTTGATCTGACAGACCGGGGCGCTGTTACCCGTGATAGGCAGCCACTGTCTTGAGTTGCGAAAAGCCATAAAGCGCCTCAAAGCCTTTCTCGCGGCCATGGCCGGATTTGCCCACGCCGCCAAATGGCAGTTCAACGCCGCCACCTGCCCCATAGTTGTTGAGGAACACCTGACCCGCGTGCAGCCCTTTTGCCAACCGCATCTGCCGCGCACCGTCACGTGTCCAGACGCTGGCGACAAGACCGTAATCAGTGCTATTGGCTATATTTAGAGCCTGTTCTTCGGTGTCAAACGGGATCAGAACCTGGACCGGGCCGAAGATTTCATCACGGGCGAGCGGGTGATCCGGTGGCACGTTCGCAAACAAGGTGGGCCGGACATAAGCCCCGGTTTCCGGCGCATCCATTATGATCGTCCCTTCTGCCGCAATGGTCAGATCGGCGCCTTTGTCCAGAAAACTGTTTACGATCTGTTTTTGCCGCTCGGAAATCAGCGGTCCAACGCGAAGATCCTGCATCGCGGGTCCAACGCTGAGCTGTTCATAGGCCTCGGCCATGCGAGATTTGACCTGATCATAGACACCGCGCTGTACCAGAATGCGGGAGGAGGCCGAGCAGGTCTGTCCTGCGTTCTGAATGCCCGCATTCACCAGAAACGGCAGGGCGGCATCCAGATCGGCATCGTCAAACACCAGCTGCGGGGATTTTCCGCCCAGTTCCAGTGTCACAGGCACAACGTTTCGCCCTGCGGCCTGCTGCACCAATGCACCCGTGGCCACCGAACCAGTAAACGAGATATGGTTGACCCCCGGATGCCCGGATAATGCGGCACCGGCCTCGGCCCCCAGACCGGGCACAACATTCAGCGCACCTGCTGGCAGACCCGCTTGCTGCGCGAGATGGGCAAAGGCCAGCGCGGTCAGGCAGGCCTCTTCCGCAGGTTTCAGAACACAGGCGTTGCCCATGGCTAGCGCGGCCCCGACCGAGCGCCCAATGATCTGCATTGGATAGTTCCAGGGCACGATGTGGCCCGTCACCCCATGGGGTTCGCGCAGGGTATAGACGGTGTAGCCATCGAGATAGGGAATGGTCTCACCCATCACCTTATCCGCTGCACCGCCGTAGAATTCACAATAGCGCGCCAGCGCGATGGCATCGGCGCGGGCCTGCGTCAGGGGCTTGCCGACATCCATCGCCTCAAGCCGCGCCAGATCGTCCACCCGTTCCAGCACCAGCTGGCCCAGCCGGGTCAGGATGCGGCCGCGCTCCAAGGCCGTCTTGCGCCCCCAGTCGCCCTTTAGCGCAGATCTGGCGGCGGCGATCGCCGCGTCAATATCCACACCCGAGCCGCGTGCAATCCTGCATATCTCGGTCCCGTCTGACGGGTTGGTCAAAGGCAATGAGTCGCTTGATGTCGCAGGTATCCAGTTTCCGCCAATCAGGCACAGGGTGGGATCAAACCAGAGTGGTTGGGTCATTTTGGCCTCCGTTCAGGCTCTAACAAATGGTTTTACGCCGATAACTTCCCGATTTCAGGCAATTGGGGCGCGGCGGCGATCAGGGTTTGCGTGTAGGAATGCTGCGGGTCCGAGAATACCTGTTCGGTCTTGCCTTGTTCGACAATTCGTCCGGATTGCATCACCAGAACATGATCGGTGATGGTGCGCACCACGCTCAGATCGTGGCTGATGAACAGGTAAGTCAGATCATAAGCCTCGCAGAGTTCGGCAAGCAGATCGAGGATTTGGGCGCGCACCGATACGTCGAGGGCTGAAACCGCCTCATCGAACAGGATCAGTTCCGGCCGAATGATCAGGGCGCGGGCAATGGCGATCCGCTGGCGTTGCCCGCCCGAAAACTCGTGAATGTACTTGCCCGCATCATCAGGGCCGAGGCCCACTGCCGTCAGCATCTCTGTGATCCGGTCCTGGCGTTCGGAACCCTTTGGTGGCGTTTCCAACAGGTGAAAAGGTTCAGTGATCAGGCGCGCGACACGGTGGCGGGGATTGAAGCTGCCATAGGGGTCCTGAAACACGACCTGCATCTTGCGACGTACCGCAAGGTTGGGCCTGTGGCCGGTGAAAACCGGCTGACCATCCAGCATAATCTGACCGGATTGGATCTCTTCCAACCCTAAAATAGCCCGTGTTAGGGTCGATTTTCCGCAACCTGACTCGCCCACCAGCCCCAAACGCTCCCCTCGGTTAAGGGTAAAGCTGACACCATCCACCGCGCGGTGGTGGCCCGGCGCGTCCAGCAGACCTTTGCGGGGAAGGCGGTAATCCCGGACGACCTGCGAAACCTCCAGAAGCGGGCGTTGCTGTGTAGGTTCAGGCAGAGTGACCTGATGACCCGAAGCTTCGAACAACATACGGGTATAGGGGTGCTGCATATCTCGAAACAGGTTTCGCGTCGCGCCACTTTCGACGACCTCGCCGTGACGCATGACGACAATCTGATCGGCCATGTCCGAGACCACAGCCAGATCATGGGTGATCATCAGCAGGCCCATATCATATTCGCGAACCAGCCCTTTCAGCAGATCAAGGATCTGCGCCTGCGTGGTGACATCCAGCGCCGTGGTCGGCTCATCCGCGATCAAAAGCCTGGGACGCAATGCGATGGCCATTGCGATGACGACACGCTGACGCTGCCCGCCCGACAGCTCATGCGGATAGCGCGACAGAGGAAACCTGTCGGGCGGCAGTCCAACCCGCGTGAGCACCTCGGCAGCGCGGGTCCGGGCCTGAGCAGGAGGCATCGCCTTGTGGATCAGGATGGTCTCCATCACCTGATCGCCGATGGTTTTCACCGGGTTGAGCGCGGTCATCGGTTCCTGAAATACCATCCCGATGGACGCGCCACGCAAGGCGCACATCTCGGCCTCGGATTGGGTCAGCAGGTCTTTGCCGTCCAGTCGGATTGCGCCGTCTGCCGTTGCCCCGTTTGGCAGAAGCTGCATCACAGCCAGTGCTGTCATGGATTTGCCCGACCCACTTTCACCTGTCACCGCCACGATTTGGCCCGGGTCGATGGACAGGTTCACCCGTTTCAGGATCGGCACCCCGTGGATCGACAGGGACAGGTTTTCGACTTGCAGCAACGTCATGCCCGCGCCACCCTGATCCTTGGGTCCAGCCAGTCGCGCAGACCGTCGCCAAGCAGGTTCAAACCCAGCACGGTGACAATGATGGCCAGGCCCGGAATCAGAGCCAAATGCGGGGCAAAACTGACCATTGTCTGCGCGTCCGCCAGCATCCGGCCCCAACTGGGCGTCGGCGGCTGCGCACCCAGACCGACATAGGACAGGCCCGCCTCGGCCAGTATGCCCAGCGAAAATTGGATGGTGCCCTGAACGATCAGCAAGTTGGCGACATTGGGCAGGATGTGTTCGGCTGATATCCGTGCGGCACCTTTGCCCGACACACGGGCGGCAAGGATGAACTCGCGCTCCCACAGCGACAATGCGGCCCCTCGGGTGATGCGGGCAAAGACGGGGATGTTGAAAATACCGATCGCAATGATCGCGTTGATGGCACCGGCACCGAACACAGCCGTGATCAGGATGGCGATGACCAGCGAGGGAAAGGCAAAGACCAGATCGTTGCCACGCATGATCACCTCATCCAACCACGACCCTTTGCGTGCGGCGGCTGTCAGGCCAAGGGGTACGCCCAGCGCCATGCCAATCCCCACGGCCACCAGAGCCACCGCAATCGAAGTGCGTGCACCGACCATGATCATCGAGAACATGTCGCGGCCGAAGTGATCTGTTCCAAACCAGTGTTGTGCATCGGGCGTCTGAAGTTTGTTGGGGATATCCAGCGCGGCATAGTCGTAGGGTGTCCAGACAAACGAGATCAGCGCCGCCAGCACCACCAGCGACGACAGCGCCGCGCCCAGAATCAGGTTGCGGCTCATGACCGGCTCCTCAACCGTGGGTCAACGGCTGCGTAGGCCAGATCCACCAGAAAATTCACGGTGATCACCGCAAAGACCAGCAGCATCACCACCGATTCAACCACGATCAGATCGCGGGCCGAAATGGCCTGAAACACCAACCGCCCGAGGCCCGGCAGGTAGAACACCTGTTCGATGATGATCGACCCGGCCAGCAGGAAGGAAAACTGCAAGCCGATGATCGTCAGCACGGGGATCAGCGCGTTCCGCACCCCATGCCGCCACAGAGCCTGACGACGCGACAATCCCTTGGCCCGCGCGGTGCGCATGAAATCCTCACCCAGAATATCCAGCAGCGCTGATCGCATAACGCGGGCCAGGATCGCGGCCTGAGGAAGGGCCAACGCAATGGCGGGCAAAGTCAGCGAACGCAGCCCCGCCCAAAGGCCCTCGCCCCAGCCAACAAACCCACCGGCATTGAACCAGCGCAGGTTTATGGCGAAGATCAGCACCAGCATCATCGCGAACCAGAAATTGGGCACAGCGATACCAAGCTGTGTCGCCCCCATCACCGCCAGATCCCCGGGCTTGCCCCGGCGCGCGGCGGCATAGATCCCGGCAGGAAAGGCGATCAGCGTGGACAGCGTGAGCGCATACAAAGCCAAGGGCAACGATACCCACAGCCGGTCCGCAATCATCTGCGACACCGGTGTGCGATAGGTGTACGAGGTGCCGAAATCTCCGGCTACCATCCCTCCGACCCAGTTGAAATACCGCTGCACCCTGGATCCATCCAGACCCAGTTCAGCCCGCAGCGCGGCCAACGTATCCTCCTGCGCGTTGACACCCAGCATGAACGATGCCGGGTCCCCCGGTGCGACCTCGATCACGGCGAAGATGACCACCGAGGCGACGGCAAGGCTGGCAAGCAATGAGATCAGTCGTCTAAGGGTATAGCGAAGCATTGAGGCTACGTTAGGGTCTCAGCCGTCACGGGTCCAGCATCTACGGCACCGGCAGACCGGCAAATGGCGCTGCGCAACCTTTGTCCCTTTCCGCCTGTTAATCCGCATGCAGGACCTGACCCCGATTTTCACCATGTTTGTTGCGCGTTTTTTCGATTTCGCACGTTCCGTGTTTTGCTACACTTGTTCGAACCGTTTCCGCAGGCCAGAGCGGCCAAGGAGCAATCCGGGCCAAACCAGGATTTACTGATAGTGTAGCGCTCATGCTGACAGAAAATAGAATTGAGATCGGGTTTCTGCTGTTCGATGGCTTTCCGATGGCTTGCCTGACCTCGGTCATCGAACCGCTGCGCGCTGCAAATGAGATCGCCGGGCAAGAGGCATTTCGCTGGTCTCTTGTGGCGGAAAACGGGGGAAAGGTCAGCTCCAGCGCTCATGTGCGTTTTGAGGCTGAACGCAACCTCGCAGACTGTAAGCCGATTGATATTCTGTTCCTGCTCAGCAGTCCGACCTCGGGCTTCAGAAACCCTGCCCAGGGGAATGGTGCGTTGAGGGCTTTGTCACGACACGGGACAATTCTGGGCGGTATCAGCGGCGGCGTTTTCCCGCTCGTGCGCTCGGGGGTCATGACCGGCCATCCGGTATCGGTGCACTGGTGTTACGAAGCCGCGTTTCTGGCCGAGTTTCCACAGATCGATGCACGGCGCGAAGTGATCGTGTCGGATGCCACGCGGTATACTGCGGCCGGGGCGGCGGCCGCGTTTGATCTCGCCCTGCATCTGATTCAGGACCGGTTGGGCGGCGAAGTCGCGCATGAGGTGGCCTGCTGGTTCCAGCATCCGATGATGCGAGGGGAAGGTGTTCAGCAACAGGTGCCCAGTGCAAGCAAACCTGCCACGGGTGAAAAGCTGCCGCCGCTTGTGGCACGATGTGTCGACCTGTTCGCAAGCCGTATCGGCAATCCGATCTCGATCGCGGACATAGCGGATCAAACGGGCGTCACCCCCCGCCAGATCGAGCGCGCCTTCAAACAGGCCACAGGGCAAAGCCCCAGCCATTATTTCCGCTCCATGCGGATGAAGGCGGCCCGTCAGATGGTTGTCTACACCAAGGACCCAATTGCCGACATTGCCGCGGCCATCGGATACAGTTCGGTCACGCCGTTGGTGACGCACTACCGATCTGCCTTTGGTTTGAGCCCCAGCGAGGACCGGCGACGGATCAACCGGTTTCGGGTCGAGGATAACGCTCCGCTACCCTCAAGCTGACTTTGCCATCAAAGCGCCGATTTCATTGCGGCCACAATCGCATGATGCAGTGACCCGGCAGACGATCTTGGCCCGTAAATACAGAACGAACCAGAAGCACGGCACAGGACGAAACACCCCAGGTGATGGATAGATGTGCGGGATGCGGTACCGACCGCCATTCTTCGGCAATCCAGATTGCTTAGCAATTCCAGCACTGCCAACACGCCCTCTCCGTCCAGATCAAACCTGACCCATGCGTCTGTCTGTTCGGAAACCGATGCGTTGTCCCCAGTGCGTTCTTTCACCAGATGCGCCAGATCTTCATGTGTCTCAAAGGGCGCTTCGATCATCCATTGATCAGGCCCGGTCCAGAAGGCAACGATCGGCCCGCCGGTAAATTGCCCGACGGCGGGCGTTTCCGTGCCGATCAATTGGGATACGGCGCTCCGGGTCTTGTCTTCCCGACCCAGCCGAGCGGCGACCGAGGCCAGCGCCACACCCGGAGTTTCGGTACAGGTCACGCTTCCGACCCTGTCGATCTTGGGTTCGGTTCCACCCAGCGCGGTTATTGCTACAAGATCATGCACGGAGCCGTTCTCCCTCGGGGTCGACGAAATGGGCCGAGACGATTTCAACCTCGACCGTCAGATCGGTCACTGGTGACACAAGGCGCATCTTTTCACCCTGACGTGTGCCGCCGTTTTTCAAAAAGCCAAGGCCGATATGGCTGTCCAGCGACGGCGAAAATGCCGCCGATGTGACATAGCCCTGATCATGGGCAGCATCCACCGGACCCGTGGCATTCATCAGATGCCCTCCGGCAGTTACCTTGTCGCTAGCGTTCACAGGCTTGATGCCAACCATCATCAAAGCATCTGGTTCGTTCAGCCCTTCACGCTCGGACAGGATTGAGCCGATGCTGTCTTTCTTCTTGGATACCATCCGACCCATTCCAAGGTTCAGGGCGGTGGTGGTTCCGTTCAACTCGTTGCCTGCGGCGTGACCCTTTTCGATCCGCATGACGCCCAGCGCTTCGGTGCCGTAGGGTATGACATCGAACTCTTCACCTTCCTGCATCAAACGCCGCATCAGCGCGTCGCCGTAACGCGATGGCACCGCGATTTCAAAGGCCAATTCGCCCGAGAAGGAAATACGGAACAACCGCGCGCGCAACCCGCCGCATACGGTGATGTTGCCGCAAGCCATGAACGGGAAGCCTTCGTTCGAGAGGTCGAACTCGGGATCCACGATCTTTTGCAGAAGTTTGCGCGAATTGGGCCCGGCTACCGCGTATTGTGCCCAGGCTTCGGTGGTCGAGATCAGCTGTACATCCATGTCCGGGAACAGGCATTGCCGGACAAATTCCATATGCTGGTAGACCTTGACCGCATTGGCAGTTGTGGTGGTGACCACGAAATGATCCTCGGCCAGACGCGCGGCGGTACCGTCATCCATCGCAATTCCGTCTTCGCGCAACATCAGCCCATAGCGGGTTTTGCCGACGGCCAGTTTAGCAAATCCGTTGCAATAGACCCTGTTCAGGAAATCCGCCGCATCCGCACCCTGAACATCAATCTTTCCAAGCGTGGTGCAGTCGCACACCCCGACCGAGGCACGGGTCTGGCGCACCTCACGGTCCACGGATTCCCGCCAATGGGTTTCACCGGGCAGCGGGAACCACTGCGCGCGCAGCCAATTGCCGACCTCGACAAACACCGCGCCGCGTTCCTTGGCCCAGTAATGTGACGGGGTAAGGCGAGTGGGATGAAACTCCTTGCCTTTCATCCGG
Source organism: Ruegeria sp. O4 (assembly GCF_056535125.1). Classification (NCBI taxonomy): domain Bacteria; kingdom Pseudomonadati; phylum Pseudomonadota; class Alphaproteobacteria; order Rhodobacterales; family Roseobacteraceae; genus Ruegeria; species Ruegeria sp. O4. Next base: position 32,826 of record NZ_JBQERO010000014.1, read on the forward strand.
CCAGCAAAGGTTGCAATCGGAACGGGCGTATAGGGCGGGCGGAAGATCGTGGTGCCGGTTTCCGGAATGGACTTACCCGCAAGCTCGGCCATGATCGCAAGCCCGCCCATGTTCGATGTCTTGCCCTGATCTGTAGCCATGCCCAACGTGGTATAGCGTTTCAAATGCTCGACCGAGCGGAACCCTTCCTGATGGCTGAGCTTCACATCCTTGACGGTCACGTCGTTCTGCTGATCCAGCCACGCGCGGCTGCAACCCTGAACATACCAGAACGGTTTCTGCGAGATCGGGTTATCCTCGGCCTTAGGCAGATCGGACAGCGGGCCTTTCAGGCCCAGCGCCTGCGCCGCGCCTTCTGCCCCGGATTGCAGGGCGCCATGGGTGGACATCACACCATTTGCCGCCCCCGCGACGGACAGCCCAGGCGGCAAGTCCGCTCCGGGGACAAAGGCCGCCAGATCTTCGTTCCACGCGGGACGCCCCCGTTGATGGCAGGTCAGATGCACGTTGGGGTTCCAGCCACCCGAAACGCCAAGCGCCCCGCAGTCCAGCGTGCGCGACGACCCGTCTGCCAGCTCAACCTCGACAAAGGTCAGCCCCAGTCGGCCTTTGGTGTCCCTGACCTGCGCGCCCCGCAGAACCTCATAGTCATGGCTGGTCGGAGCGTCGTCACGAACGTCGACGACGGCAGCAATCCTGATACCTTTTGCGTGCAGATCCGCAGCTGTGCGGTGGCCGTCATCGTTGTTCGTAAAGATGGCGACACGTTGCGCCGCCGTGGTTGCAAACCGATTGGCATAGGTGCGCAGAGCACTTGCCAGCATGATGCCAGGCCTGTCGTTGTTTTCAAACGCGATGGGCCGCTCGGTCGCGCCAGCGCATAACAGGGCGCGTTTGGCGTAGATGCGCCAGAATATCTGGCGCGGTTTACCGGAAGGCAGAGAAGCAAGATGATCGCCCGTCCGCTCAACTGCACCATAGATGCCGTGATCAAAGGCACCGATCACGGTCGTGCGCGGCATCAGGCGGACGTTGGGCATTGCTGACAGTTCAGCGACACTCTGCTTAATCCAATCGGTCGCATCGCCGTCGTTCAGCGAAAAGGTTTCACTGTTGAGCCGCCCACCAAGTGCGAAATCCTCATCCGCAAGAATGACCTCGGAACCGGCCCGGCCCGCAGTCAGTGCCGCCATCAATCCGGCTGGACCCGCGCCGATTATCAGCAGATCGCAATGCCGGAACCCTTTGTCATACTCATCGGGGTCTTCCTGCATCGACAACGACCCAAGTCCCGCAGCGCGGCGGATCATCGGCTCATACAGCTTTTCCCAGAACGCAGCAGGCCACATGAAGGTTTTGTAGTAGAACCCCGCCGTCAGAAAGGTCGAGAATCTGTCGTTGATCGCCAGAGCATCGAATTTCAGGCTGGGCCAGCGGTTTTGGGAATGGGCCTCAAGCCCCTCGAACATCTCAACGGTCGTGGCACGGGTGTTGGGTTCCTGACGGTTGCCGGTGCGCAGCTCGACAAGGGCATTGGGTTCTTCCGAACCGGCAGTCAGCACGCCACGCGGGCGATGGTATTTGAACGACCGGCCCATCAGGCGCACGCCATTGGCCAGAAGGGCCGAGGCCAGCGTATCGCCCGGATGCGCAGTGTAACTGCGGTTGTCGAATTTGAAGTTCAGGGTTTTGGTGCGGTCGATCTGACCGCCGCTCAGCCTGTTGTCTTGAGTCATTTGGAGCGCCCCTGTGCCCGGGCCACGTCACGGGCCAGTTCCACTTTGGAAATCTCATGTGTCGCGGTATTGCGGGTCACGACCAGCCAGGATCGGTCGCCCCCCTCGTGGAACCACAACTCGCGGTGTTCGCCAGCTGGATTGTCGCGCAGATAGGCGTAGTCAAAAAACGCTTCGGCCGCGTTTTCGGCCTGCCAGTCGGGCCTGTTGATCAGCGAAGCGTCTCCCAGATAGACGAATTCGGAACTGTCACGCGGGCCCAGCAAGGGATGATGGATGATCATGGTGCTGCTCCCCTCAGTGCAGGTTGGGCTGATTGCCCATGCCTTTTTCGTCGATCATGCGACCTTTGCGGAACCGGTCGAACCGGTAGGCGGTTGCGGTCGGGTGCGGTTCATCCTTTGCCAGTAGATGCGCAAAGCAAAACCCCGACGCCGGAGTTGCCTTGAACCCGCCGTAGCACCAGCCGCCATTGAAATAGAGGCCATCTATGCCGGTCCGGTCGATGATGGGCGATCCATCCATGGACATATCCATGATCCCGCCCCACATCCGCAGCAGGCGCGCGCGACCAATCATCGGCATCAGGGCCATGCCGCCCTCGCAGACATCTTCGACCACGGGCAGGTTGCCGCGTTGTGCGTACGAATTGTACCCGTCGATATCGCCACCAAAGACCAGCCCGCCCTTGTCGGACTGGCTGACATAGAAATGCCCCGCGCCAAAAGTGATCACCCCGGGCAGAACCGGCTTCAGACCTTCTGACACGAAGGCTTGCAGGACATGGCTTTCAACTGGCAACCGCATACCCGCCATGCCCATGACACGCCCCGAATTTCCGGCCACGGCACAGCCAACCTTGCCTGCGCCAATGAACCCTTTCGACGTCTCAACCCCCAGACATTTTCCGTTTTCGATCCGGAAACCGGTCACTTCGCAGTTTTGGATGATATCGACACCGTGGCTGTCTGCTGAACGGGCATATCCCCAGGCCACCGCGTCGTGCCGAACTGTGCCGCCGCGCCGCTGGGCCAGCCCACCCTTGATCGGGAACCGGGCATCGTTGAAGTTCAGGAACGGGTATTCCTTGCGCACCTGTTCGGCATCCAGCAGCTCGGCATCCGCGCCGTTCAGGATCATGGCGTTGCCACGTCGCGTAAAGGCGTCGCGCTGGGCGTCTGTATGGATCAGGTTGATGATCCCGCGCTGGCTGACCATCGCGTTATAGTTTACGTCCTGCTCAAGACCTTCCCACAGTTTCAGCGAGAACTCGTAGAAAGGTTCGTTGCCGTCCAGCAAATAATTCGAGCGGATAATGGTTGTATTGCGCCCGACATTGCCGCCACCGATCCAGCCTTTTTCAATCACCGCCACATTGCGGAGGCCAAATACCTTTGACAGGTAATGCGCCGTTGAAAGGCCATGACCGCCACCGCCGATGATGACAATGTCGTAATGTGGCTTGGGCTCCGGCTCGCGCCAGGCCGGTGTCCACCCTTTGTGCCCGGTAAGAGCCTCTTTGATGACCTTGAAACCAGAGTATCGCATGAATCGGACCTTTTTTTTCAGAGTCCGCGAAAAAGCGGGTTTTGGATACTCTTGAATCCGACATCTGCTGTGTTGAATCAGACACCACAACAATCAGCAGGGTATGCTTAATCTTGCGATTTTTACTGTTGCTGGCAGCGCGCGGTGTCCGCCACGCCGTCCTGCTGCGCCGACAAGGGTCAGAACAGCCGGTAGCCAAAGCTATACACGCGATTTCAGAACCACATAGATGTGGGATTCAGCGCCTAAGACGTCATCAGAAAGACAACGACGGCATAGCCGATGATGGCGGCATATCCCAACGGGTAAATCCATTTGATCGCGTAATTGTCGAGCTTTCTGGCCGTCTCTTCCCGACCGGAAACTTTCAGTTTACGCAACATCACGCTGAAGACGATAATCGTTCCTGTCATCAGGAACATGCATTGCAGAATGAAATCCAGAAACGTCAGATAGCCAAGCTTGGGCAAGTCGGCGGAAATGGCCCAGTTGAAGGCCACAAAGACCAACAGGTTGCCGCCTGCGATCTCGATCCGTTTTCGGTATTCATCCAGAAAGAAAAGCGCCCATCCTACCGTGATCAGCACTAGCATCGGCAGGAATATGCGGATGGTGTAATATGTCAGGTGCCGGGTGCCTTCGAAGACAAGTTCGACCCGGTCGCTTTCGTTTCCCGACAAACCGGTCGTCGTTGACGTCAGAGCCCTGGCATTGCCAAGTATCCATTCCTCTTCGCCCAGCATGTCACCCAGGCCGGAGTATTCATCAAGCGCGTGATAGTGAACGAATTGCGAAGGAAACACCGATACGACCTCAAAGTGAAATTCCTGCGTATCGAACGGGTATTTGCGAAAGTTGAAATGCGGAGCCTGCAAGGTCAGCGAGGATTTTTCGACAAAAGTCACGTGACCGTCATGACGCACGGCAACTGCGGATTCATGAATCCATCGATTGGACTGTTGGTTGTGGATAACAAAAGCCGGGGTTACCACATCCAGCTCAGCGGCGTATTGCACGAAAGCGGGCGGTTCAAAAACCCGAAAATCACGACCAAGGCTTGCTGCATCAAACGCCAGTTCCGGGTCTGTCCATTCGAACCGCAGTACAACCACGGCACCATAGTTTTCGGATTGCTGATCGACGCCGGTAATCTGGTCGATCTTGATACCAACCCCGACCTGCAGCGGGTTGTCCGGGGTTCCCACCAGCGTATCCTGCTGCCCTTGGAACAAGCCCTGCGCAAAAACAGCGCCTGGAAGGACAGACGCGAAAAGCAAAAGAACGAAACCTGCAAACAAGCTTTTCATGATCGTTAGAAACGCATTTCGCGATGGTGAGACTGGGCCCGTTAAGCAGGCCCAGTCAACTGATGTCATTCAGACCAGGAAATGGCGGTCAGGTCGATTGCCGCAGTTGGTGCGTTTTCCCAAAGGCCCTGAACACCGGCCTTGGCGACGCCCAGCTTGGCCAGCTGGAACAGGTACCCGTTGACATAATCGTTCGAGATGAGGCGCTGCGCCTCACCCAGAAGACGGGTCCGTTCCTCGGGGTCGGTGGTGGTGTTCAGCGTCTCCATCAGCGTCTGAAAGTCGATGCTGTCATACTGGAAGTAATAGTCGGGCCGCGCATAGATGCCGATATCCATCGGTTCGGTATGGCTGACGATGGTCAGACCAAATTCCTTGCCCTTGAACACCGATTCCAGCCACTGGGCCCATTCGACGTTGATGATCTCGGCCGTGATGCCGACCTCGGCCAGCTGTGCGGCGATGATTTCACCGCCCCGGCGCGCATAAGATGGCGGTGGCAAGTGCAGAGTTGTCTCGAACCCGTTTTCAAACCCGGCCTCTGCCAGCAAGGCCTTGGCCTTTTCGGGATCATACGCGGACTGGCCCGTCAGATCGACATAAGCGGGGTTGTGTGGCGCAAAATGCGTACCGATTGGGGTGCCGTATCCGAACATGGCGCCGTCGATGATGGCCTGTCGGTCAATCGCATGGGCCAACGCCTGCCGGACACGAATGTCATCGAATGGCGGCTGTTTGTTGTTGGTGGACAGGATCGTTTCACCCTCGGTCGATCCAACCAGAACCTGAAAGCGCGGGTCAGCCTCGAACTGAGGCAGGTTCTCCGGTGCCGGGAAGTTGTCGAACACGTCCACATCTTCGGCCATCATGGCCGCAAATGCGGCGGTCGGGTCCGAGATGAATTTGAACGTCGCAGTCTCTAACGCCGGTTGGTCGCTCCAATAATTGGGGTTGCGGTTCAGTGTTATGCTGTCGCCCTGAACCCAGTCGCCAAAGGTAAAAGCGCCGGTGCCAACCGGGTTTGTCTTGATGTTCTCGATGCTTTCAGGCGCGACGATCACCGCGTCACCCCAGGCAAGGTTGAACAGGAAATTGCCGTTCGGATCGGCCAGGGTGATCCTGACTGTCAGCGGATCCACGGCCTCGACGCTTTCGATCCCTGCAAACAGAGCTTTCTGCGCGTTGGCGCTGTCCTCGGCCGTGGCCCGGTCAAGGGTGAATTTAACATCCTCGGCATCCATGGTCGTGCCGTCATGGAAGGTCACGCCGTCGCGCAGTTTGAAGGTATAAGTTTTGCCGTCTTCGGAAATCTCCCAGCTTTCCGCAAGGCCGGGCACGACCGAGCCGTCGCCCATGAAACGGGTCAGACCTTCGAAGATGTTGGTGTAGACAACCGAATCGATGGCCTGAGCAGCGGCGCTGGTCGGATCCAGATGCGGGGGTTCCAGCTGCATGGCGATGGTGATGTCGGATTTGGCCAAAACCTGCGTCGCCAACAGGCTGGCGCCGATCGCCACGGTCGACGCGAATGTCCGAAGCACGTGTTTTGTCATGTGAACTCTCCCAACTGAAAATCTGCGCCCATGTTTTTCGGGCCGTTTTATCGGCAGTGTTCCTTTAAACCTGAGGTCAATCAAGGGAATGTTCGCGCAACCGGGGTTTCTTTGGCCCCAGCCGATCTGCTATGCCGCACTGCAACATAAGCCCTGCAGGAGCCAACCATGAGCGCCACCGCCCGCAAAAAGGCCCCGAACGCCGAAGATATTCGCGCCCGAAAAGGCGGCGTGCCTCTGGTCTCACTGACCGCATACACAACGCCTATGGCGCGCCTGATGGACACGCATTGTGACTTTGTTCTTGTGGGGGACAGCGTCGGGATGGTTTTGCACGGGCTGGAATCCACCCTTGGTGTCACGATGGAGATGATGATCCTGCACGGTCAGGCCGTCGCACGCGGGTTGAGCACGGCGATGATGGTCATCGACATGCCGTTTGGCAGCTATGAGGAAAGCCCGGCACAAGCGTTTCGCAACGCGGCGCGGCTGATGGCGGAAACCGGTGCAGGGGCAGTCAAGCTGGAAGGCGGTGTCGAGATGGCTGAAACCATCCGCTTTCTGGTCAAGCGCGGCATCCCGGTGATGGCGCATATCGGTCTGACCCCGCAATCGATCAACACGCTGGGCGGCTACAAGGTGCAGGGGCGCGACGAACAGGCCGAAACCGTCATGGCAGATGCCCGCGCCGTGGCCGAGGCCGGTGCGTTTTCCGTGGTGCTTGAGAAAGTGCCGCAAGGTCTGGCCGACAGGATCACCGAACAGGTTTCCATCCCCACCATCGGAATCGGAGCGTCAGCCGGTTGTGACGGGCAGATTCTGGTCGTCGATGACATGGTTGGCTTTTTCACCGCCTTCAAACCCAAATTCGTCAAACGCTATGCCGAGCTTGGCCCGTTGGCCGAAGCCGCCATCGCAGATTACGCGGCCGAAGTGCGTGCGCGAACATTTCCGGCGGACGAACATGTGTTTGCTGATCAGGCTCCGGCGAAAGGACCAAAGACGTGACCGCGCCGATCCTGCGCTCGCTGGCGGAACTGCGAACCAAGACGACAGAATGGCACCGCGCAGGTGACGTTATCGGCGTTGTTCCGACCATGGGCGCATTGCACGAAGGGCATTTGTCGCTGGCGAAGGCCGCCGAGGAGAACTGTGACCGGGTGATCGTGACGATCTTTGTGAACCCCAAGCAGTTCAACAACCCCGAAGACCTGGCGAACTATCCCCGCACAGAACATGAAGACGCGCAAAAGCTGGCCCCTTATGGCGTGGATGCGATCTACGTGCCGGACCCTCAGGGAATCTATCCCGACGGCTTTTCCACCACGGTATCCGTGACCGGTTTGACCGACATGATGGAAGGCCCGTTTCGCCCCGGCCATTTCGAAGGCGTGGCCACTGTAGTGGCCAAGCTGTTCCTGCAAACGCAGGCGGATCGAGCCTATTTCGGGGAAAAAGACTATCAGCAGTTGCTGGTGGTGCGCCGCATGGCCCGCGATCTGGACATTCCCATCGAGGTTGTCGGCTGCCCAACCGTGCGCGAGCCTTCTGGGCTGGCAATGTCGTCGCGCAATCTGCTTTTGTCGCCTGAGGGCGTAAAGGTCGCGTCCCGCATGAACGAGATCATGCGGCGGGTGGCAGATAAGCTTGCCGCTGGCAAGGATTTCGCGGCGCTGGCGCAAGACGCAAAAGCCGCATTGCTGGACGCTGGTTTTACCGAAGTGGAATATATCGATCTGCGCTGCGCCGAGACGCTGGAAAGCCTGCCCAATGCCAACAAACCCGCGCGCTTGTTCGTTACGGCCTGGGCCGATGGCGTCCGCCTGATCGACAATATTCCCGTCGATCCGGTCTGATTTCTGCTCTGGCCCCGGCGCTGTTGTTTGCGCTAAAGTCGCGCAAAATGACACTGGGGAGAGCGGACATGACCTTTATTCTGGCAATTGATCAGGGCACCACGTCCTCGCGCGCGATCCTGTTCGACGGGCAGATGAACCGTGTTGGCACCGCTCAGCAGGAGTTCCCCCAGCATTTCCCGCAAGAAGGTTGGGTTGAACACGACCCCGAGGATATCTGGTCCAGCGTCATGCATGTGTGTCGCGAGGTGATGGAAAGCGCCGGTGTTTCGGCTGACCAGATCACCGGCATCGGCATCACCAACCAGCGTGAAACCACCGTGGTCTGGGACAAGCAGACCGGCAAGGCCATCCATAACGCGATTGTCTGGCAGGACCGCCGCACCGCCGAAATCTGCGCCCGATACAAGCAAGCCGGATGTGAAGATGACGTCACCGCCCAGACCGGCCTGCTGCTGGACCCTTATTTCTCAGGCACCAAGGTCAAATGGCTGCTGGACACCGTTTCAGGCGCACGCGCGCGGGCAGAGGCCGGGGAGTTGCTGTTCGGCACCATCGACAGTTTCCTGATCTGGCGTCTGACCGAAGGTCGTGTCCATGCCACTGACGCCACCAACGCCGCCCGCACCCTGCTGTTCGACATTCACAAAGGCGCCTGGAGCGCTGAGATTTGCGAATTGCTGGATGTACCCGTTCAAATGTTGCCGACCGTGCAGGATTGCGCCTCGGATTTCGGCGCAACCACCTTGCTTGGCGGAAACATCCCCATTCTGGGTGTGGCAGGCGATCAGCAGGCAGCCACCATCGGTCAGGCCTGTTTCCAGCCCGGTATGATGAAATCAACCTATGGCACGGGCTGTTTCGCGCTGCTGAACACGGGTGCGCAGCCAGTTGAATCGAAAAACCGCCTGCTGACAACAATCGCTTACCAATTGGACGGTCAGCGCACCTATGCGCTGGAAGGGTCGATCTTTATCGCCGGGGCCGCCGTGCAATGGCTGCGCGACGCGTTGCAGATCATCGATTCGGCCCCGCAAAGCGGCGACCTGGCTGCGCAGGCCGACCCGAACCAGCATGTGATTCTGGTGCCGGCGTTCACGGGCCTTGGGGCGCCTTACTGGAAGCCGGATTGCCGCGGTGCAATGTTCGGGCTGACACGCAATTCCGGCCGGGCCGAGATTGCCCGCGCCACGCTGGAAAGCATCGCCTTTCAGACCCGCGACCTGTGGCACGCCATGCAGGGCGACTGGGGGGCAGAGGCGGATGTCATCCTGCGCGTCGACGGCGGGATGAGTGCATCTGACTGGACCATGCAGGGTCTTTCAGATTGTCTGGGTGCCCCGGTGGATCGCCCGGTTATGCAGGAAACGACCGCCCTAGGCGCCGCATGGCTGGCAGGTATGAAAGCCGGGATTTACCCGGATCAGGCCGGTTTTGCCGAAACATGGGCGCTGGACCGCCGGTTCGAACCAACGCAAGAGCAAGCCGAACGCGACGCGGCCTATGATCGCTGGCAACGGGCGGTTCAGGCGGCGATGGCGTTCTAGCTGTGATCTTTCAACAAGCGCTGCTTTTGCCGTGACCAGTCGCGCTTGGCCTGAGTTTCGCGCTTGTCGTGGGTTTTTTTACCCTTGGCGATGCCGATTTTGATCTTGGCCAGTCCTCTGTGGTTGAAATACAGAACCAGCGGCACCAGCGTCATGCCCTTGCGCTGCGTCGCGTTCCACAGGTTCGACATCTGCTTGCGGGATACAAGCAGTTTCCGGCGGCGACGTTCTTCGTGCTTGAACATCTTGGCCTGCTCATACGGCGCGATATAGCTGTTGACCAGCCACAGTTCTCCGTCATCGACCGTGGCATAGCTTTCGGCGATGTTCGAGCCGCCCGCGCGCAGGGATTTGACCTCGGACCCCTGCAGGATGATGCCACATTCAATGTCCTCTTCGATTGCGTAATCGAAGCGGGCGCGCCGGTTTTCGGCGATTACCTTGTAATTCGGGTCTGTCTTCTGCTTGGCCATGACGCGTTGATTTAGGCGGCTTGAGCCGCCCTTGCAAGGCAGGGATTTTCGGAGTGCCTCAGGATTTAGCTGAAATGATCAGGTCCGGGCCGAAAATCGTGTCCGCATGGTTGTGCAGGTAGATCTTGAGCCACGGTGTAAACCGATCCGGGTGGCGGGCCACTTCGGCCAACAGGTCATGGTAGTCGATCCAGCGGATATCCATGACTTCGTCCGGATCAGGCGCGATTTTCAGCGGTCCGCGCACATGGGCCAGAAAAACGTCGACCACTTCGTTTTCCACCATGCCGTTCCCAACATCGGCGTGGTATTCCAAACGGTGACGGTATTCAGGATAAAGACCTGTGATCCCCAGTTCTTCGTTCAAACGGCGCACGGAGCAGGTTGACGAGCTTTCGTCCCAGTCGGGGTGTGTACAGCAAGTGTTCGCCCACAGGCCGGGCGTGTGGTACTTGCCCAGCGCCCGACGCTGCAACAAAATCTCGGTGCCCCTAACGACAAACACCGACACGGCCTTGTGCTTGAGGCCCTTTTCGTGAGCTTCAAGTTTGTCTACCGGAGTCAATTCACCATTGACCCAAGCCGGGATCATAATGCCCATCTGTCCTCTCCTGTTGCCAATCCGCCTGACGGGCGCCGATGTTGGGTTTAGCTGTTGCCGGGTCGGCTTGGCGTTGCGGCACACTCTGCGGTTTGCCGTCAGATACCAAAGTGGCGCTGTTCTACACTGGTATCAATCGCACCAAAGGCCGCAGGGGCTGCGGCCTTTGGTCCTTGTGCATGGGTGCACAATATTAGCGTTTATTCGCCTGATACACTGACGATATAGGCGTAGACGTCTTCACCGCCGCTTTTCAACTTGAAGGTCATTTTCGACTTGGCAGCGGTGTCGTCCAGATACGATTTCAGGAAGCCCTTAGGGTCCTGCGTGTATTCCGCAAAGGAGGCCTCATCCCAGACCAAACCCTTCTCACCGGCTGCAACGATGCTGTCGCCATATTTGAAGTCTTCGTAGGTTCCGGCAGTGCGGCCAGCGACACCAAAGAGGTTGGGGCCGGTTTTTCCGCCTTTGACAATGACTTCTCCGGCCGGGTCAGCGATCATGTGGCAGGACTTGCATTTGTTGAAAGCTTTCTCACCGGCTTCGGCATCGCCTTCGGCATGGGCGGGCAGCGCCAGCAGGCCAGCGATTGCGATAGTGAGGATACGATTCATAGCTTGTGCTCCGATACAAATTGGCTGCACCGAATGGACCCCCGGCGCATAAAAGTGTCAACGCGCGGATTGCCGCGCGCATCTACAGTGCCACTGCGACACATGGTGTGTCCTTAACTTAAGTCATGTACAGCGGTCCAGCAGGGCAACAGGTCTCCTTCCGCCGGGGTCGCCAGATAAACCGCCCGCGCGATGGCGCGGGACAGGCACAGCGAAGCCGCGTGCCCGATCAGAGCGAGATCGGCCTCGGATGCGATGGGGCGGGCGCCGGTACTGATGCCAAAAACCAGATCACCGTCGCCGGGTGTGTGTGCGGGAAGGATCGCCCGGGCAATTCCGTCGTGGGCGGCAACGGCCAATCTTTGGCATTGTGGTTTGGTCAATGCGGCATCCGTGGCAACGATGGCGATGGTCGTGTTTGTCTGTTCGGGTTGCGCTGGACTCATGGCCATCGCTTTGCGGCTGGGGCGGATCCGGCTTTGATCCGGCGACATATCGGGGCCCAGCCCGCCAAATTCTGCACCTTGTTCAAAGGGTGCCGCCCAAAAGTGCCGGTCACCCGGTGTTGTGACACTGCCCAGCGGGTTCGTCGCAACGAGGGCCCCGACCGTGACCCCATCAGGCAGAATGGACGAAGCAGAGCCAAGCCCGCCCTTCTGCATTGCGGCCAACGCCCCGGTGCCCGCCCCGACGGACCCCAAATCAAAATCTTTTGAAGCGGCCAGATAAGCGGCTCGCCCCAGCGCACGATAGGGGTTTTCCGCCCAATCCTTTGCACCGCCATTGAGCAGATCAAACAGGATCGCGCCGGGAATGATCGGAACCTTCGCGGACCCAACGGGAAATCCGCGCCCTTCGGCCCGCATCGCATCTGAAACACCCGAGCAGGCGTCCAGTCCAAATGCCGATCCGCCGGACAGAACCAGCGCGTCCACCCCTGTGACGGTTTTGTCAGGCGCAAGCAGATCGGTTTCGCGCGTACCCGGTGCCCCGCCCATCACATGGACCGACGCTACAAACGGTTTATCTGCCGTGAGAACCGTGGTCCCGGACTTCAGAGCGTCGTCCTGTGCGTTTCCAACCTTCAGGCCGGGGACATCGGTAATCAGGTTTCTTGGTCCAGGGATCATCTTGAACTCGGGATTGGTGCGGGGAAGCGCGCGGGCGCGCGCTGCCTCCGGCGGGGATATTTTTGGCCAGATGAAGAGCGGATCAGATACATCGGCCGCCATCAACCTCGAGCGCGGTGCCGGTGATCATGCTGGCCTCGTCCGAACACAGGAAACAGGCGGCGTTGGCCATGTCTTCGGGTGTTGAAAACCGTCCCAATGGGATGGTCGCCAGGAACTTGGCGCGAATCTCGGGCGTGTCTTCGCCCATGAAAGATTTCAACAGCGGTGTTTCACCCGCGACTGGACAGATCGCGTTCACGCGAATGCCGGTTGGGGCCAGTTCGACCGCCATAGTTTTGGTTGCCGTGATCATCCACCCTTTGGACGCGTTGTACCAGTTCAGATTCGGGCGCGGTGACAGGCCCGCTGTCGAGGCCACGTTCAGAATTGCGCCCGCGCCGCGCACCTTCATATGGGGAACAAATGCCCGGGCGGTCAGATAGACGGACTTCATGTTCACGTTGAAGACCCGGTCGAAATCATCCTCGGTGACGTTTTCCAGAGGGGTTGGCAAGTGGGTGACACCTGCATTGTTTACCAGAATATCGAGCGCCCCAAAGGCGGCAAGTGCCGTGTCCGCCATCACTTGAACCGAAGCCCCGTCGCCGACGTCGACCTGATGCGCCAATGCCCCGGCCCCAAGTTGCGCCGCCATCTCAGCGGCTGCGTCACCGTTGATATCCGCAATCATGACGCGTGCGCCTTCGGCTTGGAATTTCTGCACGATCCCCGCACCGAACCCGGATGCGCCGCCGGTGACGATTGCGGTTTTTCCCTCCAGCCTCATGACGTTACCCTTTTGCAGCCTTTGCGGGCCAGACTATCAACGCCCCGGCAAGATGCCAGATCAATCTTCAGACACCTTGCCCCGCAGCGCCTTGACGTCGCCACGCGCCTTTTTCGCGGCAAGCCGACGCTTGACCGAGCCATAGGTCGGTTTCGTTGCGATCCGCCGTTTAGGTTTGACCAGCGCGCGGGAGATCAGTTCTGCCAGCCTTGCGCGCGCGATTTCACGGTTGCGGGCCTGCGAGCGTGTTTCCTCACATTGAATGATGATTGCGCCGTCTTTGGTCCAGCGTCGCCCGGCCAGTCGCTTTAACCGGGCCTTGACCGGATCGGGCAAGGACGGCGAGCGTGCAGCTTCGAAGCGCAGCTCGACTGCGGTCGACACCTTGTTGACATTCTGCCCTCCGGGACCGGACGACCGTACAAAGCTTTCGGTCATTTCCCAGTCTTGCAGCGCGATATCATCGGTGATGTGCAGCATGGCAGTGTCAGCTTGGTGACTTGGGCGAATGAAAAAGAAGAGTCGCGATCCCGACCCGTGCCGTCGGATACCCGCAACATGCGGGCGGGCGTAAGCCATTGCGGCACAGCATTTCAGCAAGTCTCCTCATCCTCGGTGCCTAACGCAGTGCATATGTGCGATCAAGCCTGCTTTGGCAGGTCGCGCAATTCAGAATCCTGGCGGTGGCCGGGACGTTTGTTCGCGTCAGCTGCGTTCTTTACCGAAGACGTCATGTTGTTGGCGCCCGGCGAGCCCCTGCTGCGCGGGCGCGAAGCGTTCATCGAAGCCTATAAGGAAAGAATGAAGGAAAACATCGGCGGAACACATACAAATGAGTTGATCGATTTCGGTGTCGATAGTGATACCGCCTATCAGGTCGGATCCTTTGCATTTGCTGACTCTGATCCGCCGGAAAAAGGGAAGTTTGTGAACGTCCTGAAACGCCAGACGGACGGCACCTGGAAAGTCAGCATTTCCATCTTCAACAGTGACCTTCCTTAGCGGCCCTGAATAGAGAGTGAGCAGACATGGAACCGCGGTGTCAGGCTATTGACTGGCCCTGAGCCCCGCGGGCGATATCGCGCAACACCTTCAGCTCCAGCTCGTCTTCCTCATGCACCCGTGCCAGGATTTCTTTACTGCTCACAACGGCAATTGCTTTTCCATTCTGAGTTACGACAAGGTTTCGGATCTTGTGTTTGGCCATCAGATTAAGGCCATTGGACAACTTCGAGCCCAGCGCGCAGGTGACGGGTTTTTCCGTCATCCAGTCACCCACAGTCTGCTTGTAAAAAGCCGAGCCGGAATCCGCCAGGCACAGCAGCACGTCATGATCCGTGATAATCCCGACCAGCTTCCCATCGCTGAGAACCGCCAGCGCATTCACGTCCAGCAACGCAATGGTGACGGCCGCATCGAACACCGTTGTGTCAGTATCGCAAAATGGCGGCTTTTTCAGGTTCTGCGTTTTGACAATGCTTGAGATCGTCATGTCTTCCTCGTGGCTGAGCGCCCGACCCTTGTGTTGATCAGGGCGCATGAAAAACACTAATTCAGGAGCGGCATCATCGCCGTTGCAAGGCTCAGGACCAGAAAAAAACCCGCCATGTCAGTGATCGTTGTCAGCAAAGGGCCACTGGCGACCGCCGGGTCCTGACCGATGCGCTTTAACAACAATGGCAGAACGCCACCGATCGATACCGCGATGATCGTGTTCAGGCCCAGCGCGCCGCCAATCACCAAACCCAGAAACGGGTTTCCTTTCCACATCCAAGCAACGAGTCCGATTAGCAGGCCAAGGACACAGCCGTTGATGATGCCGACCGAGACCTCTTTTAACCAGACCCGCATAGCATCAATGGGCCGAACCAGACCAAGCGACAGCTCGCGCATGCTGACAGCAACGGCCTGATTGCCGGAACAACCGCTCATATCCGAGACCATCGGCAGAAACACAGCCAGAGCGATCACGGCGGCAAGGGTCTGTTCATAGGCGGCAATCACGCTGGCCGCGATCACGTTGAGCACGATGTTGGCCGACAGCCATTGAAGCCGCCGCCGCGCCCTGAGCGGCAAGGGCATCGATCGCAGTTCGTCCCCAAAGACACCCTGACGTTTCAGGCTTGCCGATTCCGCGCGCTCTAGCAGGGCCTCATCCACGGCAGAGCGGGAAACGACACCCACAAGATTCCCGTCCGTTTCGACAACCGGCAACCCAAGAAAAGGGTGCTCATCGAAAAGGTCCTCCAGTTCTTCCAGCGGCATGCTGGCCGGAACCGTGATAGGGGGCACCATGATATCGGTGAGTTTGATGCTTCGCCGTGTGGACAGCAGGCTGCGTAAGGACAGCACTCCGACAGGCACGCCATCGGAATTCAAGACGTAGGGGTGCTGGCCACGGTAACGTTCCAGATCGTATTCTTCATGAGCGAAACGCCGCAAAACCTTTCCGACTGTATCGCCATCGGAAAAGGTAAAGGCTTCGGCCACCATCAGACCACCGGCGACATCGTCGTCATATTCAACCAGCCGCCGGACATCCGCCGCATCTTCCGGGTCCATCCGGGCAAGGATCGCTTCTGCATCGGCGTCTTCCAGTTCACCGATCACATCCGCCTGAATGTCGGAATCCAGCTCAAGGATGATCTCGGCGGCCTGATCGGATACCAAGCGTTCGACAAGATCGACCGCCAGCGCGTTTGGCGCTTCTTCGACCAGTTCGGCCGCACGTTCCGGTGGCAGCAACGAGAGCGCGGCGCTTCGCTGGTCAACGGGCAGGTTGAGCAATTCCCGCAGTGCATCGCTTAACGAAAGCGGATCAAGCAGGTCTGCCAGCGCCGCCCCGTCGCGATTTTCCAACGCCAGCTGAAGCTGCGTCCCTGTTTCCTTTGGTAAGGAGTCCGTATCGCTCATCCGCCGACCTGTGGGGGTATAGATTCTTAACTTACGCCGATATAGCAGAAATTATTTGCCTATAGACAAAAAAATTTTTGATTTGTAAGAAAGTGCATGCAGGAAAATGACTGGATATCCGCCGCAGCCGAACGTCTGGCCGTCTTGTACGATCAGGAGTTTGGCGGCAAGGCCAGCGGACGGTATCGCATTCCGGACAAGCTGGTGCGTCGGATCGCCGGGCGCAGGCGTTTGTATGAAGCTGATATCCGCGCCCTGTCGATCGCACTTTTTGAACTTGGGTATGTGTTAATCGATATGGATAGTTTTTACGTTGTGATGAGCGCGAATTCGTTTGTGAATTACCGGCGCGCCAATGATGACTGCGTGGCTTAGTCGCCATGGCTAAACAAACAGGATACCCCGAAGTCATAGGATGGCGCGAGCGGATCAGCCTGCCCGAGTTCGGGATCGAGCATATTCCAGCAAAGATAGACACAGGCGCCAGAACCGCGGCCCTGCATGCCGTGGACCAGACCGTGTTCGAGGTTGATGGCGAACGATGGGTCGAGTTCATGATCCCGGTCCATAACCGCCGTTCATCGGGTCGGGTGCGCACGCGGGTTGTAGACGAGCGGGAAATCAAGAACACTGGTGGCATTCCGGAACGCCGGTTGATTGTCAGAACGCAACTTCTGCTTGGACGGCATCGCTGGCTGATCGACGTTTCGCTGGCCAATCGCGCGAGGATGGAGTTTGATCTGATCCTTGGCCGTACCGCCATTCGACGGCGCGGGATCCTTGTCGATCCCGGCCACTCATATCTTCTGGATGCACGAAAAGACCCGAAAAAGATGAAGAGCAAGACAAGATCCAAGGACGCAGAAGGACGACATCAATGAAGCTTGTCATGCTTGCCCGAAATCCAAACCTGTATTCCCACCAGCGTCTGAAAGAGGCTGCTGAACAACGCGGGCACCAGTTGGATATCGTGAACACGCTACGCTGTTACATGAATATCGCGTCGCGCCGACCCGAGGTTTATTACGACGGCAAAAAGCTTGGGCGCTATGACGCGGTGATCCCACGGATCGGCGCTTCGGTCACATTCTATGGGCTGGCCGTGTTGCGGCAGTTCGAAATCATGGGTGTATTTCCGCTCAACGAGTCGGTTGCAATTGGCAGATCCCGTGACAAGTTGCGGTCCATGCAGCTGATGGCACGTGACGGGATCGGATTGCCGGTCACCACCTTCGCGCATGACCCGAAACAGACCGACGAAGTTCTCAAACTGGCGGGGGACGCTCCGCTGGTGGTCAAGCTGCTGGAGGGCACGCAGGGCATCGGAGTGGTGCTTGCGGATTCAAACCGGTCGGCAAAATCCGTGGTCGAGGCGTTTCGCGGCGCCAAGGTCAACATCATGGTACAGGAGTTCATCAAGGAAGCAGGCGGCACGGATATTCGTGCGCTTGTGGTCGGTGGAAAGGTGATCGCGGCGATGCAACGAAAAGGGGCAGAGGGCGAGTTCAGATCAAACCTGCATCGGGGTGGCAGCGCCAAGCCTATCAAAATCTCACCCGAGGAACGCTCGACAGCCGTGCGTGCGGCCAAGGCCATGGGTCTTAATGTGTGCGGTGTCGATATGCTGCGCGCCAATCACGGCGCCGTGGTGATGGAAGTAAACTCTTCGCCCGGGCTTGAAGGTGTTGAAAAGGCCACCGGCATTGATGTCGCGGGCAAAATCATCGAGTTTCTCGAAAAGAATGCAGCCAAAGGCAACACAAAGACACGAGGCCGTGGGTAAAGGTGATGCGCGGTCCCTTTGAAATCGGAGGTTTTCGCGTACCGCCCGGCACACGAACCACTCTGGATTTGCCGGTTAGCGTACTGTCGGATCACACGCCGGTAAGCATGTCAGTACACGTGGTTCACGGTCGCCGCCCCGGACCGGTCCTGTTCGTCAGTGCCGCCGTTCACGGCGATGAAGTGATCGGCGTGGAAATCGCGCGGCGACTGCTTCGGGCGCCACAACTTGACAAGCTTGCGGGTACCTTGCTGGTTATCCCGATCGTGAATGCCTTTGGTTTCATGACACATTCCCGATACCTTCCCGACCGGCGCGACCTGAACCGTTCCTTCCCCGGCAGCGAGGGGGGGTCGCTGGCCGGTCGGCTGGCGCATCTTTTCATGACCGAGATCGTCGAGCGGTCGGACCTGGGGATCGATCTTCATTCTGCCGCGATTCATCGCACCAATCTGCCGCAGATCCGCGTCTCTCCGGCTTCGGATGTCACCCTTAGATACGCGGATGCCTTCGGTGCGCCCGTGGTGATGATTTCAAAGCTGCGCGACGGGTCACTGCGCAAGGCCGCGCAAGAGCGTGGTGTGGATATCCTGCTGTTCGAGGGCGGTGAGGGTCTGCGTTTCGACGAACTGTCTGCGCGGGCGGGGGTTGCAGGCATCCTTCGGGTGATGAACGCAAAGGGCATGGTTGCCAAGCGTGGCATCGCCGCTGTGCGCGAAAAGCCTGTCCATGTCCGGTCAAGCTCATGGATGCGCGCGCCCGCCGGTGGCCTGTTGCGGACTTTCAAAGCGACCGGAGAATACGTGGCCGCCGGTGACCTGCTTGGACGCATTTCCGACCCGTTCGGAGAACTCAGGACCGATATCATCTGCGAAACCACGGGTATCATCGTGGGGCGCACTAATCTGCCTGTCGTTCATGAAGGTGACGCGTTGTTTCATATTGCGGAAACGACCGGCTCGGATGTCGAAATGCGGGTCGATACAATTGCCAGCCAGCTTGACGGCGATCCGATGTTCGATGAGGACGAGATCATTTAGACGCCGGAGCCAAAAGAAACGCGGGGCAGTTGCCTGCCCCGCGCCAGCCTACAGGATCGCACGCAATCTGTTGCTCGCCAGCGCCTCCCAAGCGGCGAGCGCGATCAGCGCAGATCCCGTGAGCCAAGCATTTGCCACTGCCACACCATGACCGGTAAAATGCAGCACCTCGGGCGCGGCGATCAGCAATGCCCCGACCGCCAATACCGGAGCCACCCGTGCGAGAAGGTGGCCCCGGCCGCTAGCGCCTGACATGACCAACACACCAATACCGATCGTCATGAAGGCGAGCGACTCACGGTCAGACGAACCGTGAGCTAGGGTTTTCTGGCTGAACAGTACAAATGGGGACAGCACTAACCAGATACCCATTCCGGCAAGCATCCACCTGTAGGGTGGAGAGGGGTTTCTCATGTTCTTGGCAACCCTGGCTTATTCGTCACCTTTGGGATCAGGAAGCAACTTTGCCTCGACCGCAGCGACCATTTCTTCGTCATTGACGAAACCGTCGGCATCCGTGTCAATTTCGGCAAAGCTCTCACTGGTAATATCGGGATACTTTGTCTGTAGCTCGGTCAGCGAAGCCAGACCATCACCGTCCGTGTCCAGTCCTACCGGCAAGGCAGCGGCCGGAAGGGCAAGGAATGACGCGAGCAGAGCAACAACAGAAACTCGACTCATTTTGTTCTCCATCAGGGAAAGGGCAGTTTACCCATTGAGGGGTTGGTGCAGCGCTTGGGTGTCGGAGGCTTATCTACGGCAGACAGATTACACCTGTTCCGCAGATCGGGTTGTCCACTATACGATGAAAACTGTTGATTGGCGGTCCGATCCGGTGGGGGCACTTTCGCGCTACGCAGCATATATCGCACATCCGCATAGCGTTGAATAACGAATTTATATCACCCATAATATCGAATATTCAAATAGGTGAACGATGGACATTGAGCTCGCCCGAACTTTCCTTGCGGTCGTTGAAACCGGTACTTTTCTTGACGCAGCGGACAAGGTCCATGTTACGCAATCGACTGTCAGCATGCGGATTCGAACGCTCGAACAACAGCTTGGACAGCCCGTTTTTGAACGCAGCAAGTCTGGTGCGACCCTGACCATTGCCGGGCGGCATTTCCTCAAACATGCGCAGGTTCTGGTGCGAACGTGGACCCAGGCTAAGCTGGATGCCGGTCTGCCTGCTTCGATGGCAGCCGCCTTGGAAATCGGCGCAACACCAAGCCTTTGGGACGGCTATCTAATCAACGCCCTGCCCGAGTTGATGGCGGCACTCCCTGACGTCGCCATCCGGGCGACAGCGGCCTCGTCGGAAACACTCGCGCGCGAAATCGAGGAAGGCAGCCTGGATCTTGCCATCATGTACCGGCCGCGAAACGCGCCGGGCTTGTCCGCGCTCCAGCTTTTCGAGGACGAGTTTGTCCTTGTCAGCAGCGGCCCGGAAGCCCTGCCCGCTGATCTGGGCAACGCTTATGTCCTGATAGACTGGGGCCCGGAGTTTCGCGCCGATCATATGCTGAACTTTCCGGAACTTGATGCGCCGCGCCTTCAGCTGGGCATTGGCACCCTCGGCCTGCAATATCTTCGGTCGGTTCCCTCGGCCGGATATTTCCCACAGCGTGTTGTCGAACCGGAACTTCGCAAAGGCTGGCTCAAGTTGATCGAAATGGCACCCAGATTCGCTTATGCCGCCTATGTCGTGTTCGATGAAAGCGAGGAAGAAGGATATCCGGGTCTGGCCGCGCGGCAGCTTTGCCAGACATCAAGTGCACGCGGCCAGACACCGAAGCTTTGACGACACGTATTCACGCCGTTGCCGCGACCAAGCTTTATGCTGCGTCGAACGCAGCCAGCCTCCGCGCACGGTAAGTTTTGAACACCCCCAGAAAGTGAAGGGATCAAAAAGGGCCGCCCCAGCGGGACGGCCCTTCGAAAGTTCAGGAGGTCGGGTCGGTTAGATCAATCGACCAGCCGGAGCGAGCGCTCCGCCAAGGGCTGCCCTAACGGGCGATCCCCCCGGTTGTTCCGACACCTCTCTCCAATCTCTTTCTTGACACTGGATCACCTCCTTTTCTATCTGTTGCGGTTGAAAAGAAGCGTGCCACAAGTTGTGCCATTCTCAAAGCGTTTTTTTACACAGGCTGCACAGTCAGCCGCGCAACGATCACCTTGAACGGGATCAGGGCGATCAGCGCCAGTGAAAGCTTCACCAACCAGTCCGCAAAAGCCAGCGTCACCCAAAGTGGTGCCATCGGGCCGGACAGCATGAACGGAACAGGTTCCCACGCCCAGTTGATTGCGGCGTCAGCATTGGCGCCGAAGAAGGTGACCGAAGCCGAAAAGGCGAGGGTGAAGAAGATCGCGGTATCCAGTGCCGACCCCACCAGCGTCGACACCAGCGGTGCACGCCACCAGCGACCACCGCGCAGGGAATTGAACACGGTGACATCCGTCAGTTGCGCGATCAGGAAGGCGGTTCCCGATGCAACGGCGATGCGCAGCGGTACGGCAGCATAGGTGAACCCGTCACCCTGCAACATGATCTGGCTGCCGATCAGCGAACAGATAACACCGGTGACAAAGCCGGCAAACACGACCTTACGGGCCGGACCCACGCCATAGACGCGGTTCATGATGTCTGTAACCAGAAAGGCCAGCGGATAGGTGAAAGCACCCCATGTCAGCAGCCCGTCAAGGATCAGGAACTGGACCAGAATGTTCGAGGCCACAACAATGGTGGCCATGGCAATAATGCCGGGAATGAAGTTACGTTGCATGTTTTGATGCCCGTTTTGACAAGGTAGCGGCGACTTGGCCAAGGGACCGTCCCAAGGCAAGCCGTGCCTTTAGACCTTTGCCTGCGCCCTGTCAATCGGGCAGCAGGTATTCCACAAGTTCGGTCCGCTGCAACGCCAGAAAGTTGTCATCCGAAATCATTGTGGCGCGCAACCGGCCCTGCCCGTCGCGCCAGACCGACAATCCTTCGAGGT
Organism: Ruegeria sp. O4; assembly: GCF_056535125.1. NCBI lineage: Bacteria > Pseudomonadati > Pseudomonadota > Alphaproteobacteria > Rhodobacterales > Roseobacteraceae > Ruegeria > Ruegeria sp. O4. The sequence goes on from NZ_JBQERO010000014.1 coordinate 54,755, forward strand.
TGTCATGCGCGCCCGTTCCGGTTTCGAACAGGGTTTCCTCGGTGCCTGGTTTCTCGTTCTCCACGTCCCATCGCCGCAGTCGCGATCGAAAACCGACCAAGGATACCTTGCGTTCCAAAACGTAGAACCGTCCATCGGGACCGAAATCCGCGGCAACGGGTTTAAAGCCGCCGCACTGTGGCAGAACAAACGGGGTCGACCATGTGCCGCCATTCCAACGGTAAACCGGAATGTCCCCTTTAGCGGTGCGGTTCTTTTCCGGCAAAGTGTAAAGCCAGCCGCGCCCATCAATGGCCAGAGCTTCGAAAGAACCATTGTCGGCTAGGTCCCGAAACGCATTCGGGCGAGGTAACACACGCGCGCTTGAGCCCGGTGTAGGGTAATAGGCGACACGATGCACCCCTTCGAACGAGATGAATATCCCGCCGTCCGGCGTCACCGCGATGCCTTCGGAATCGCCGACGCCGCCTTTCATGATGTGCCCATTGCTGGACAGCACCGGCCATTGACCAAGAACGTGAATATCCGCGATCTGGCCTTCGCGCCGCTCAATCCGTGCGGTCACGATCCGCGCCCGGTCGCTAAGCGCAATCATCTGGCCTCCGTCGTCCGAGATATGAAGCGCTGAAAATCCGCCAAACCAACTTGCTGGATGCCGCCAAACGAAACTGTCCAGGTGGGCCGCAGATTTCACATCCAGCGCGGCGGCCACCGGGGCAAGAAACAGCGCTACACTCAGTTGGATTGCAAAACGGCGGAGCATTGTTGCGGCAAGTCGGCCAGAACGTATTCCCGGCGTTTCTTCGGCGGCGGTGCATTCGGGTCAGGTGGCGGCGGGTTCAGAATGTTGTGCACCCATTGCCGGGCCTCGGCGCAGCCATCGCCCTTGGGGGGGGCGTCCTGATTCACGCAACCCTTTGACCCTCTGGGGCAGTTCAGGCGCACGTGGAAATGATAGTGATGCCCCCACCAGGGCCTGATTTTCCGCAGATAGGCGCGATTGCCTTTTTCGTCATCGCACATCTGAACCTTGGCCCCGGGAAACACGAAAATCCGGGCCACACGCTTGTCTTTTGCCGCTTCACGCAACAGTGCATGATGCTGCTTGGTCCAGTTGCCGTTGACGTAAGCGCCATTGGAACGACGAAGAGAGATGGACGAGATGTTTTCGCGTGACTTGCGGCTCAGGCGCATGTTTTCGCCCGGCAGCATCCAGATATCGATGTCCAGCCCCAGCTGATGGCTGCGATGGCCCGAGGTCATCGGCCCGCCGCGTGGCTGGCTGATATCCCCTATATAGAGACCGTTCCATCCCGGTTGACTGGCTGCAAATCTGCTGAGGTCCTGCACGTAATCGATCGTCTGCGGATGCCCCCAGTTGCGATTGCGCGACAGGCGCATAGCTTGCCATGTAGGCCCCGTTTCAGGCAGTTGAACTGCCCCCGCAGCACATCCGCGCGAATAACTGCCGAAAGCGGCCGGTTTTTGCTGTGAACCTTGTTTCTGCGCCCCGAACAACTGCTTTGCCAGCGGTTCTGCCGTCGCAGTGCCAGCAATAGCAAGCGCCGCCAAAATTACCAAAAAACGTTTTAAAATCATCTGCTCTGATCCCCTTCCGGTCTCACCCAGCGCATCAGGAATAGACCCAGAATAAACAACAGAACGATGGGTGACACCCCCAGACGAGCACTTCCTGTCACCGTGGTGGCGATCCCGATCAGAAGTGGCGCAGCAAAGGCGGTGGCACGACCCGACAGACCATAAAGGCCAAAGCTTTCGACGGGGGTTGCCGGGTCCGTATGCCGGACCATCATCGACCGGCTACAGGATTGCAGGATGCCGCCCATGCCTCCGATCAGGATACCGCAACCAAAGAAAACCATATCCGGCAAGCCCGACCCTTCGGACATGGCGATACCGAATATCTGGGACCGGTCCATTGAAACGATGGTGATGCAGACAAGGATCAACACCCAGATCGCAACGATAATCACGGGCTTGGGACCATATTTCTTGTCCAGCTTGCCGCCCACCCAGGAAAATGCCGCTGCAGCCAGAACGCTGACGATGCCGAAAACACCGATCTTGATCAGGTCCCATTCCAACACTAGCCGGGCATAGACGCCGCCAAAACTGTAAAGCCCGTTCAGCGCATCCCGATAGAACATGGATGAGCCCAGGTAACTGGCCAAACTGGTGCGATGGCGCAGGTTAGACACTGATTTTGCCAACAGCCGCAGCGCCTCGGCAACGCTGCCCTTTTTGTTTGTCGTTTCGTCGTCATGGACCCAAAGGAAGTAGGGCACCATGAACAGAATGAACCATCCGGCGGTAAACGGCCCAACAAAGCGCGTACCCTGCTGTTGCGACGCATCCAGCCCAAACAAGGGGTCCATCCCGATCAGCGTTTTGCCGTTGGCCTGCTCCACAAACAGCGCAAGCATGATCGCCAGCGAGATCAGGCCGCCGAAATAGCCAAAAGCAAAGCCCGAGCCGGAGATTTCGCCCACTTCGCTGTCGTCACCCAGATCGGGCAGTTGGGAATTGATGAAGATCAGGGCGTATTCCGCGCCGATGAAACCCAGACCGAAGGCAGACAGCATCAACCACATGTTCGAGCCATCGGGCATCGTGTACCAAAGCGCGCCGGAACCTACTGCGTACATCACGGAAAAGGCGAATATCCAGGGGATGCGCCGACCAGACACATCGGCCATCGCCCCCATCAGCGGTGCACCGAAGGCAATAATCAAACCAACTATGGTCATGCAGTTGGCCCAGACCACCTGCGCCTGTGCATCCGCAGACCCCGCGTCCAGGCCGGATGCCAGATAATATTCCGCAGCGACGCCCGCGAAGTAAGGGCCGAACACGAACGTGACCAAAAGAGTGTGATAGGGCTGACTGGCCCAATCGAAGAACCACCAGCCCCAGATACGCCTGCGCTTGGATATTTCTGCCATTTCTGCCCCTGTTTTCTTGTTGCGGTCATAAGACGGGGCTTTGGGGCAATTCGCAAGCGCAGAGTTCAGCCTACTTGCTCTTTGCTGAAAGGGTGCTTAGGTCTCGTCCAACAAGAAAACGGAGATCCCATGCTGTCGCTGATCCAAATCCTGCTGCTGATCCTGGACATTGTCTGGTTCATCATTCTGGCCCATGTGATCATGAGCTGGCTGATCAACTTTCAGGTGCTCAACCTGCACCAACAACTGGTTGCACAAATCTGGTACGGGTTAAATCGCATTTTAGAGCCTATTTACGGGCCGATCCGCCGCGTTCTACCCAATATGGGTGGGTTGGATTTGACCCCGCTGGTGGTGCTGATCGGCGTCTATGCCTTGCGGATCATCCTTATCAACAACGCGCCCTATTTCTACTGACCTCTTGTTCACTTAATCTTAGTATGTGATTGTCCTGTTTTAAGAGCAGATAAACCTTAAAACAGGGCACCCCCGCATATGTTCGACGCCGCACCCTTGCTGCGAGATGTCTTTGGATTCGACGCCTTCCGCCCCGGGCAGGAAGAGATTGTCGACGCCGTGACGGCAGGTGAAAACGTGCTGGCGATCATGCCCACAGGTGGCGGGAAGTCTCTTTGCTTTCAACTCCCTGCACTGCTCCGCGATGGCGTGACGGTCGTTATATCTCCGCTCATTGCCCTGATGCGTGATCAGGTGCGGGGGCTGCAAGAGGCCGGGGTCGAGGCCGGTGCGCTGACATCCGGCAACACGCCCGAGGAAACCGAGGCCGTCTGGGACGCGCTGGAGGACGGGCGGCTAAAGCTGCTTTACATGGCACCCGAACGTCTGGCTGCCGGGTCGGCGCTTGGGATGCTCCGTCGGATCAACGTCAGCCTGATCGCCGTGGACGAAGCCCATTGTGTCAGTCAATGGGGGCATGACTTTCGCCCTGATTACCTACGGATCGGAGAGTTGCGGCGCGCCCTGAAGGTTCCGCTGGCCGCGTTTACCGCCACGGCGGACGCCGAAACGCAGGATGAGATTGTCGAAAAACTGTTCGATGGCATTGAGCCACGCAAATTTCTGCGCGGATTTGACCGGCCCAACATCCATCTGGCCTTTGCCGCAAAAGACGGGCCGCGCAAGCAGATCCTTGATTTCGCAGATGCACGCAAAGGCCAGTCGGGTATCGTTTACTGCGGCACCAGAAACAAAACCGAGGTGATTGCTCAGGCCCTGCGCACCGAGGGGCACTCGGCTTGCCACTATCACGGCGGGATGGAGGCCGAGGACCGCCGCATTGTCGAAACCCGTTTCGCGCGCGAGGACGGGTTGATCGTCGTCGCAACCGTGGCTTTTGGCATGGGCATCGACAAACCCGATATCCGTTGGGTCGCCCATGCGGACCTGCCGAAATCAATCGAAGCCTATTATCAGGAAATCGGACGCGCCGGGCGCGATGGCGGCCCGGCCGAAACGCTGACCCTGTTCGGCCCCGATGACATTCGCCTGCGGCGATCACAGATTGACGAGGGTCTAGCGCCGCCCGAGCGCCGCATGGCCGATCATGCGCGTCTGAATGCCTTGCTGGGTCTGGCCGAGGCATTAGAATGCCGCCGCCAGACATTGTTGGGTTACTTTGGCGAGACCACAGGACCCTGCGGCAAATGCGATCTGTGCGACAGCCCGCCCGAAGTTTTCGATGGCACAACTCCGGTACGCATGGCCCTGTCCGCGATCCTGCGGACCGAGGAATGGTTCGGTACAGGCCATTTGATCGATATCCTGCTGGGAAATGAGACCGACAAAATCCGCGCCCGCCGCCACGAGGATTTGTCCACTTTTGGCGTCGGAAAGGATTGGACGCGCCCGCAATGGCAGGCCATTTTCCGCCAGATGATGGGACACGATCTGGTCCGCCCCGACCCTGAACGTCACGGCGCATTGCGCATGACCGAAGCGGCCAAACCAATTCTGAAAGGCGAGACGCAAATCAACCTGCGCAAGGATACGCTGCGCAATGCGGTCCGTCGGCCTGCGGTCAAGGCAATGGTGTCCGAAGAAGACGCCCCGCTGCTATCCGCGCTCAAGGCCAAACGCCGTGCCCTGTCTGAAGCTGCACGTGTTCCGGCCTATGTCATCTTTCCGGACCGTACGCTTATCGAGATGGCGGAAAAGCGCCCTGTAACGCTGGACGATATGGCCCGGATCGGCGGTGTTGGGGCCAAAAAGCTGGAACGCTATGGCGATACGTTCCTTGAAGTAATCGCGGGCGAAACAAGAAGTGTTCATCCGGCGCGCCGAAAACTGGCTGGCCGCAATCAGGGTGAGATTTACGACCGTTTGATGGAAGTTCAGTCCTTGCTGTCGCGCGGTCCAGCCGGGATCGACAAGCCCCTGACCTGCTCGGCCTCACAATTGGCAAAAGTTGCGCAACTCCGCCCAGACGATCCCCGTGGGATTGCGCAGGTGCTGGGTGATCGATGTCACGAAAGGTTTGGCGCCGCTTTTCTGGACGTGCTGCGTGAGGCGGGCTAGATACCCCCGAACAGGCAAGAAAGAGGGCGGATATGCTGATCGTGATTTCCCCGGCCAAACGGCTGGACTGGGCAGAGCGGAATGTCGGGGTAACGCAGCCCGATTTTCAGGAGGATGCGATCCGGCTGTCCAAAACCGCTCGCAACCTGACGCTGAGTGATCTGAAGAAACTGATGGATCTGAGCGACGATCTGGCACGCCTGAACCGCGACCGGTATCGCGCTTTTTCGGATGCACCCGACGCCAAGGTCACACGCCCGGCTGCGCTTGCTTTTGCTGGCGACACATATCAAGGGCTTGAAGCTGCTTCGCTGGACGAAGACGAGCTGTTATGGGCGCAAGACCACTTGCGCATCCTTTCCGGCCTTTATGGTGTGTTGCGGCCACTCGACGCGATACAGCCCTACCGGCTTGAGATGGGCAGCAAGCTTAAAACCCGAAGAGGGAAGAACCTTTACGAATACTGGCGCGATCAGCTCAGCAAGGCACTGAACGCGCAAGGAGCCGAAATTAACAGCGACATTCTGGTGAATTGTGCCAGTCAGGAGTATTTTGGTGCGGTAGATTTGAATGCCCTGAACCTGCGCGTCATCACACCGGTCTTCATGGAAGATAAGGGCGGCACCCCAAAGATAGTGAGCTTCTTTGCCAAAAAGGCACGCGGTGCCATGGCGCGGTATATCATCCAACACCGCTTGACCGACCCTAAGGGACTGCTGGATTTCGACAGTGGCGGCTATGAATACCGCCCTGATCTGTCGGAAGCGGATAAGCCCGTTTTCGTCAGACCTTATGCCGCCTGAAACCCAGGTCACTAGAACTTGCATCCCGATGGCAAACGCCTGAAGTGTCAGCCCGATGAGGTCGGATTCGGGTTTTCGCCCCGCTCACGCCGGATTTTGCCACTGGGCATGGTGTCTGCGACCGAGCAGACGCAATCGGGTTGGTGTTGCAGGATCATCTGGTGAATTCGGTTCTTGTGTAGCGGTTTGGTCAGGTAGTGGTCCAAGCCGGCTGACAGAATTCCCTGATCATCCCCTGCCATGGCATGGGCCGTCAGGGCAACGATGGGAACGTGACGACCGGTTGCAACCTCAAGCCCGCGAATTTCCGCTGTTGCCTGTTTGCCGTCCATCTTTGGCATGGAAATATCCATGAAGATCAGATCTGGCTCGAACTCCTGATAGATCTCAACCGCTTCAATCCCATTCGAGGCAAAGCGAAGATCGATATTCAGATCCTTGACCATCTTCTTCAGGATCAATTGGTTGGTGCGGTTGTCCTCTGCGGCAAGAACCCTCATGCGTCGGGGGTGCGCAGATTCAGAATCTCGCTTTTTAGAGACTGTTTTGCCCACGTCCAAAGGGCACCTTTCCAACGATGGGCTGTCAAGCGCCATCAGCCTGCTATACAACTCGGACCGCGGGATGGGTTTCTGCAAGACACCGTCGATCAGGTCACGGGCAGGATGCGCGTGAATCAAGCCTGGGTTTGCCGACATCACAACCACCGGAATATCACCCCACCCCCGATCCCTGAGCGAGACCGCAAGGTCCAGCCCATCCATATCCGGCAGGTCGTGGTCACAAAGAACCAGATCAATCTGATCATTCATCTGTGACAGCGCCTCGGTCCCCGACGTGCAAACCGTCACCTCAGCCCCCAGTCGCCCAAGCTGCTTGGCAAGAATGGCCCGGTTCACGGCAAGGTCTTCGACCAGCAGGACATGTTTCAAACATTCCGCCAGGTTCGGAGGCTCGGGTTGCGGACCTTCTACCGTGGGCAGTGTCACGCGAAAACCGAAACAGGATCCCTGTTCCGGTTCGCTTTCAACCCAGACCGTGCCGCCCATCAAGGTGATCAGCCGCTTGGTGATGGCAAGGCCAAGCCCGGTGCCTTCAAACTGGCGGTTGCGCTCGTCTTCGACCTGATTGAACTCGCCAAATATGTGGTCGATTTTCTCGGCGTCGATGCCAATTCCGGTGTCTTCAATCGCGATATGGATGTCGCAGATCTGCGCATCCGGGTTGGGCACCCCTGTCACCCGGACCAGCACGTAGCCTTCGGAGGTGAACTTGACGGCGTTGCCGACCAGATTGGTCAAAACCTGCCGTATCCGACCAGGATCGCCTACAAAAAGGGTTGGCAAGAACAAGTCGTAATCCACCAGCAATGTCAGCCCCTTATCGCGCACGCTGGGCTGTAGCAGCATCGCAACCTCAAGAATGCAGCGTTCAAGATCGAACTGCTCGGGGTGCAGAGCCAACTTGTCCGCCTCAATCTTGGAATAGTCCAGAACGTCGTTGATGATGACCAGCAACGCCTCGCCCGAATTGCGGATCGTGTTGACGTATAGCCGTTGCTCTTCGTCCAGCGGTGTTTCATCCAGCAACTCGGACATGCCAACGATGCCGTTCATCGGAGTGCGGATTTCATGGCTCATATTGGCCAGAAAGGCCGACTTGGCCCGGTTTGCTGCTTCGGCTCGCTCGCGCGCCGCCTTAAGCTCGATTTCGTGCCGGACCGACGCTGTGATGTTGAGAGCAAGGCTCACCATATCACCACCGCTGCCACGCTGGTCGATCAGACGGATATAGTGACCGTTCCAAAGCTGCATAACGATTGGTGGCGGATTGGCGCGGCTCCAGCGGGCCAGCATTCTGGCCTGCCAGTCTTCCGCGGATTCATCCCCGATATCGACAATACCTTCTGACGTCAGCAAATGCAGAATACGCGGGTATGATATTCCCGGCGCGACCTCGTCCAGGCCTTCAAAAACGCTCAGATACGCGGCGTTTGCGCCGATCAGCCGGTTGTCACCGTCAAAAAAGGCAAATCCGTCCTGAATTGTCTGAATCGAGTGCCACAAACGGCGTTCGGCAACCTCGATCTTGGCGTTGGCCAAGCAGAGATCGGATTTGACCTTTTCGTTTTCATCCCGAACGGTTTCAACCTCAGCCTGCGTTTCGCCAATTCGTTTGGTCAACGCCATGGCATGTTGACCCAGTTTGCGATTGGCTGCCGAAAGCTCGGCCTGTTTCAGGGCCAGCATCCGTTCAGCTGCCAAACGCGCGCGCCGTTCCTGTGCCAATTTATGTGCAAGACTCATTTGATTGATTCCAGAACGCTCTGCGCCCAGCATCCCGGCGGAAGATGAAAAACTGTTTAAGCCGTTGCACAACAGGCGCACACCATGCAACGCTGTGCCCAAAGAGGAGGGCACCATGCGCCGCTTTGTTTTTATTTCAATAACTTACGTCTTTTCACTATTGGTCCAGCCCGGCGCCACCCAGGCGCAGGATGCAGTGCCTGATTTCCGCTACATCACGACACGGGACGCAGATTTTTATGGCTCGGATCTGGACGCCCTTTTCGATACCGATCTGAAGTCCTGCATTCAGGCTTGTTCCGCCAATACACTTTGCACCGCGTTCACCTACAACACCCGATCCAATGCCTGTTTTCCAAAAAGCGGTGTAAACCGGCAAGAGGCCTATCAGGGGGCTGTGTCTGCGCAGAAGGTGCTTACTCTAGATCAGACCCAAACTTTGGCAAAAACGCGTGCAAATGCGTTGAATGTACTTGGTACTGCTGACCTGAAGCAGGCCGCAGATCAGGCGCGCGATCTGGGCTTTTTGCATATGGCACAGGGTAACGACCTGCAGGCTGTTCTGGACGCGGCGCGCAGCGCGAGCAGCCCGCGGCAGGCGATGAATTGGACTGGTGTGGCCGTATCGCTCAGCGATGCGCCTGATCTGTGGGTGGAATACGCGCGCCTGTTGTTGCAGACAAACTCTTCGGACTGGAGTGAAAGGCGCGATCTGCGCAACCGTGCGCTGAATGCCGCAACCAATGGCTATCTGCGCGCCGATACTCCCGGCACGCAGGTTGCCGCCCTGATGACATTGGCCCGCGCCCTGGAGGAAGTCGAGCGTGGGCGCGATATGATCCCGGTGCTGCGGCTGGCCGAGCAAATCCAACCGCGCGAGGATGTACTGGCCGCACTGAATGATGCCATCGGGAAATACGGGTTTCGCGTGGTCGACAGTTCTGTCGAAAGCGACGCCGCCGCGCCGCGGATCTGTGTTGAGTTTTCGGAACCGTTGGTCAAGGCGGGGGTCGACTATGATCCGTTTGTCCAGCGCAACGATGACGGGTTGGTGGTACAGGCTGAGGGCAGGCAGCTGTGCGTTGACGGTGTCGCCCATGGTCAGCGCTATCGCCTGACGCTACGCGAAGGCTTGCCCTCCGCCTCGGGCGAGGCGCTGAACCGCAATGTTGAGCTTACCCATTACGTGCGCGACCGGGCGCCTTTGGTCCGGTTTCCCGGGCGCAGCTACGTTCTGCCGAAATCCGTTGATGCTGCGTTGCCCGTTGAAACGGTCAACGTCACCGAGCTGAACCTGATCCTGCGGAGGGTCAGCGACCGGAACCTGTTGCGCGCGGTTCAGCAGGATTTCTTCGGTCGCCCGCTCAGTGAATGGCAGGAAGCAGAATTTTCCGATGAAATTGCCGAGGATATCTGGACTGGCACCGCCGAAGTGGCCAACGAACTGAACCAGACCATGACGGCGCGCCTGCCCATGGCAGAAGCGATCGCGGATCAGCCCGCTGGCATCTATACGCTGACCGCCCGTGTTCCGGGGGCTGATCCCTATGACGACCCGGGCGCGACGCAATGGTTTGTTCTGTCCGATCTTGGGATCAGCAGCGTGCTTGGCACCGATGGATTGCACGTCACGGTGCGCGGGTTGAGCGACGCGGCACCCCGTGAAGGTGTCGAGGTTTCACTGGTCACAAGCGCAAATGCGGTCATCGCCCAAGCGCGGACGGATGAATCGGGTTATGTCCGGTTCGATCCCGGCCTGACACGGGGCAAGGGGGCCAGTGCGCCCGCGCTGGTGATGGCATCGACCGGGGACAGTGACTTCAGCTTTCTATCCTTGACCGATCCTGCCTTTGACCTGTCAGATCGTGGTGTTGAAGGGCGTGCACCTGCGGGGCCGGTTGATGTTTTTCTAGCCACGGATCGCGGCGCTTATCGAGCCGGAGAGGTGATACACCTCACCGCCCTTTCGCGCGATGGTGAGACGCAGGCTATCGAGGGCCTGCCCCTGATTGCAATCCTGTATCGCCCTGACGGCGTGGAATACCGCCGAACCGTCTCGGATGGCGGCGTCGCCGGGGGGCATATCTTTGCCCTGCCTGTTGCGGCAGATGCACCACGCGGCGCTTGGCGGATCGAGATCAAGTCTGATCCCAAAGGCGATGCGCTGGCGCGACAAACAGTGCTGGTAGAAGACTTCCTGCCGGAACGTATAGATTTTGAGCTGACCCTGCCGGACGCGCCCCTGCGTCCCGGCGACAGCCCTCCGCTTTCGATCGACGCGCGCTATTTGTTTGGTGCGCCGGGGTCCGACCTGAGCATCGACGGTCAGGTTATCGCACGCCCGGCGGACACAGTGCCGGGCTACGACGGGTATCGCTTTGGCCGCTATGACGCCGAGACATCGATCAAAAGCACCTATTTTGGTGACATGCGCACAGATGCAAACGGCAAAGCATCTATTGCCGTTGAAATCCCTTTGTTAGAGACGGAAGGGAAACCAATTGAAGCCGAGGTTATTGCGCGACTGGCTGACGGCTCAGGCCGCCCTGTTGAACGTCGCCTGAGCGTTCCTGTCCTGCCGCCGCAACCTGTGATCGGTGTCAAACCCCTGTTCGAGGACGTACTCCCTGAAGGTACCGAGGCAGCGTTTCAGATCATTGGCCTTGCACCCGACCTGAGCCCCAGCCCGATGCGCCTGCGCTGGACGCTGAACAAGATCGAAACGCGGTATCAATGGTATCAGCTTTACGGAAACTGGAATTGGGAACCGACAACCAGACGCACTCGCGTTGCCACCGGAGAGATTGACGTCGCTACTGATCCTTTGGCGTTGTCCCAGCCCGTGGACTGGGGCCGTTATGAACTGGTGGTCCAACGTATTGATGGCACCTTTACGGAAACCGCTGTCGATTTCCACGCAGGCTGGTATCAGGCCGCAGATGCTTCGACCACGCCTGACCGGCTTGAGATGTCGCTGGATCGCGACAGCTATCGCGCCGGGGAAACCGCACAGCTGCGCATCGTTCCGCGCATGGCAGGTATCGCCCAGATCGAGGTGCTTTCGAACCGCCTGATCCATCGCCAGATGGTTGCCGTAAAGGAGGGCGAGACAGTTATCCCGATAGAGGTGACAGAAGATTGGGGTGCAGGTGCCTATGTCACGGCCACAGTGATCCGACCGATGGATGTTGCGGCCGGTCAGAACCCGGCACGCGCCATGGGCGTCTCCTATGCTGCCATTGATCCCGCGGATCGCACGCTGTCAGTTGCCATTGAGGTGCCCGAGGTTACCTCGCCCCGTCAAACACAGAAGACCCTTGTTAGGGTCAAAAATGTTGCAAGCGATGATCCAGTCTGGCTGACCCTTGCTGCTGTGGATGTGGGCATCCTCAACCTAACGGGGTTCGAAAGCCCAAGCCCGCAAGCGTACTATTTCGGGCAACGTCGTCTGGGCGTGGACCTGCGAGATGTTTACGGGCGGCTGATCGACGGCATGAACGGAACGATGGGTACGGTTCGCTCTGGCGGCGACAATGACAACGGGATGCGCCGCCAATCCCCGCCACCGACGCAAGATCTGATGGCGGTGTTCAGCGGCCCGGTTCAGGTCGGTGCGGATGGAAAGGTTGAGGTCGACATCCCCCTGCCCGCCTTCAATGGTACGGTCCGACTGATGGCCGTCGCGTGGTCACAAAAAGCCGTCGGTCAGGCCGAAGCGGACATGATCGTCCGCGACCCGGTGGTGGTGACGGCCAGTCTGCCGCGGTTTCTGGCCCCCGGCGATCAAAGTCGGATGCGGCTTGAGATTGTCCATGCGGATGGCACATCCGGAGACATGGCGCTTGGCCTGACCACCACTGGTGGGCTGGAACTGGGCCCGGTACCGGCAAGCTTTCTGCTGGAGGATGGTGGCAAAGCGGTGTTCGACATCCCTGTAACGGCCCATGTTATTGGCGATCCAGAGATCAGCGTTTCCATCACCACGCCAGACGGGCGCGATCTGTCGCAAACCCTGCGGATGCCGGTGCGGGCCAATGATCCCGTGATTGCCCGGACACGGCGCTTTGCGCTGGGTGCGGGCGACAGCTTTTTGTTTTCGCAGGATGTTTTTGATGGGTTTCAACCCGGCTCGGCCAAGGCCATCCTGTCCGCCGGAGCACTGGCAAAGTTCGATATGCCCGGCCTGCTGGATCAGTTGAACCGTTACCCTTATGGCTGCACCGAGCAGATCACAAGCAAGGCGCTGCCGCTGCTTTACCTGTCATCTGTTGCGCAGGCCTCGGGGCTGGGCAATGGCCCGGAGGTGAATCAACGCATCACGGAATCAATCCGAAGCATCCTGACTCGTCAGGCTGCAAACGGTGCCTTTGGCCTGTGGCGCGCAGGCAGCGGTGATTTCTGGCTGGACGCCTATGTGACCGATTTCCTGTCGCGCGCCCGTGCGCAGGGGCACCCGGTACCGGATCAGGCTTTTGCGCAGGCCATGGATAACCTGCGCAATCGGGTCAATTATGCGCCGGATTTTGACGAAGGTGGTCAGGATATCGCTTATGCCCTGATGGTTCTGGCGCGGGAAGGCGCGGCGGCGATGGGCGATCTGCGTTATTATGCGGATGTCAAAGGGGATGCTTTCGACACGCCGTTGGCTGCAGCGCAACTGGGCGCTGCGCTGGCCTCGTACGGGGACCAGACCCGCGCAGACGCGATGTTCGCCCGTGCGGCGCGGATGCTGCAACAGGTGCCGAACGATCAGGAAAACCACTGGCGCGCGGATTACGGCACCCGCCTGCGGGATGCGGCGGGCCTGCTGACCCTGGCGGTAGATGCGGGCAGCGAGGCGATTGACCGCAACGCATTGATCCAACGGGTAAGCACGGGCCGCACTCCCCTGTCCACGCAAGAGGCCACATGGTCCCTGCTGGCGGCGCACGCGCTGGTGTCTGATCCGTCCGGCTCCGGTTTGACGGTCAATGGCGTGTCAGTATCCGGCCCCTTTGTTCAGGTTCTGCAATCCGGGCAGGCGGAAGAGGTCAACATCACTGCGACCGACGGTCAGGCAACCGATATCACCCTGACGGTGACCGGAATCCCCGAAGATCCGCCTGGGGCTGGTGGCACCGGCTATGCAATCGAACGGCAGTATTATTCGATGGACGGCGATCTGATTGACGCAGGCCGCTTTGCCGTGGGGGACCGGTTTGTCACGGTTCTGACGGTCACGCCGTTTGAAAGCGGTGGGGCGCGTCTGATGGTGGACGATCCCCTTGCCGCCGGAATCGAGATTGACAACCCGAACCTGCTGCGATCGGGCGATGTACGGTCGCTGGACTGGTTGGATCTGTCTGATGCCACACATACCGAGTTCCGCTCGGACAGGTTCCTGGCTGCGGTTGACCTGTCAAGGCGCCAGACCGTGACACTGGCTTATGTCGCCCGTGCTGTCACACCGGGCGTGTTCCACCATCCGGCGGCCTCGGTCGAGGATATGTACCGCCCCCAGAACCGTGCGCGAACGGCGACGGGACGGGTCGAGGTGCAGTGACCGGACGTCGTTCATACCCCTGTTTGGGCGGCTCTCATGCCTAGGGTGCCGCGCCTGTTATTTGCGTTGGCCGGTGCTCTCTATCTGGCGGCGTTGGCGCGGGATGGTGTTGACCGCTGGGTCGACGCCACAGTGCTGCCGCCCGTTCTGACTGAAACCTCGGTCGAGATGCGGGATCGTAACGGTGACCTTCTGCGCGTGTTCCCGATTGCAGATGGCATCTGGAGGCTGCAACCCGGTGCGGTCGATCCCAATTTCACCGCTATGCTGATCCGGTACGAAGATAAACGTTTCTGGACCCACGCGGGCGTGGACCCTGTCGCGTTGCTGCGCGCAGCCGGGCAAAGCCTTTGGAGCGGGCGCGCTGTTTCAGGCGGGTCAACCCTGACCATGCAGGTCGCGCGGCTGATCGAAGATGGATCGACCGGACGCTGGAGTGGCAAGTTTCGCCAGATTAGGGTCGCATTGGCGCTGGAGCGGCAGCTGAGCAAGACACAGATCCTGAACCTCTACCTGACCCATGCCCCCTATGGCGGCAATCTGGAAGGTATCCGTGCCGGTGCACGCGCCTGGTTCGGCAAAGAAGCAACCCGTTTGACCGCCGCACAGGCGGCCCTGCTGGTCGCTTTGCCGCAATCCCCGGAGGCGCGACGCCCGGATCGCAGACCCAAGGCAGCCCAAATTGCCCGAGATCGGATTTTGCGCAGGTTGGAGCGCTACGGCGTATTGACCAAGGCTGAAATGCACGCAGCCCTGACGGAAACCATTCCTGGTCGAATGATCCCGTTTCCGCGCCTTGCACCCCATCTGACCGACCGCGTGAAAGGCCAAACCCGTGCAACCGGTGTATTTGATCTGACCCTGGATGCAGGGGTGCAAGCCCGGTTGGAAACTGTGGTCGCTCGGGCCGCCGCGCGCGTCGGGCCGCACGTGTCCGCTGCGCTGATCGTGGCAGATCATCGCGACGGTAAGATTTTGGCCTCGGTCGGGTCAGCCGGGTATCAGGATGCACGACAAGGGTTCGTGGATATGACCCAAGCCGTGCGGTCGCCCGGATCGACGCTGAAACCTCTGGTTTACGGGCTGGCATTCGATCAGGGGCTGGCCCATCCGGAAACCCTGATCCGCGATAGCCCGGTGATGTTCGGGCGTTACGCCCCGCGAAACTTCGATGGCGTTTTCAGGGGCGATGTAAGGGTTCGGGACGCGCTGCAATTGTCGCTGAATATCCCTGTCGTGCGCCTGACGCACGAGCTGGGCCCTGCGCGCGTGATGGCAGCACTGCGGACAGCAGGATCAGAACCGCGCCTGAGCAGTGGTACACCCGGATTGGCAATATCCTTGGGTGGCGTCGGTCTGAGCTTGCATGATCTTGTGCAGATCTACGTGACGCTGGCCGCTGGTGGGCAAGGCCCGATTCTGCGCCATGACGCCCTGGCTGATGCACGGCTCACCTCTCGTGTTTTGTCCGAAACCTCAGCATGGCAGATTGCGGATATCCTATCCGGGATCACACCACCCACGGGCAGCACTTCAGGGGCGCTGGCCTTCAAAACGGGAACCTCTTATGGGCACCGCGATGCCTGGGCCATTGGTTTTGACGGGCAGCATGTCATCGGGGTCTGGCTGGGACGCGCGGATGGCACACCTGTTCCCGGCGCATTCGGAGGGGACGTTGCCGCGCCGCTTCTGACCGAGGCTTTCGGCCTGCTGAAACCCGAACTCACGCCCCTGCGCCCACCGCCACCATCAACACTGTTGGTTGGCGCGGCGCAATTGCCGCAACCGTTGCAACGTTTCCGGCCCCGCGCGGCGGCTTTCGAAACGGACCAAACCGCACCTGATCTGTTGTTTCCACCAGAAAACGCTGTGTTAGAGACTTTCGGGAGCCCTCTCACGGTGAAACTACGCGGTGGTGTCGGGCCGTTTTCCGTTTTGACCAACGGCGTGCCTGTCTTGACCGGGCAACGGCAGCGAGAATTCGAAATTCCCAATCCCGGACCCGGATTTACCTCACTTGTGGTGGTGGATGCACAGGGCCAATCCGACCGGGCCTCGTTCCGGATCGACCAGAGCGCGCCCGGTTCCCGTTAAAGAACAGCAATGGGCCAGCGTTAACGCCGCCCTTCCCGCAGCCAACCGCCCAGCAGAAAGCCTCCAGCCAGCAGCAAGACAAGCCAGGGCGGCAGCAACCCGGCCTGCGTGACATCCCGCGTCTCATACGCGTTGCGTGGAGTCAGACCGATCCAGCCCCGCCCGGCGGCGGGGCGTCCGGCGCGCACGTTGCGGATCGACGGCAGCCCATCTTCCAGTTGGATCACACCGCCCCGCAACCCGGCCAGCACCGGTTCAAGGACATCACCAGTCGCGATGGTGCGCTCGAACTCCTTCGGTGCAGCAGGGCCAAGGCCGATCACAGCCATGTGGTCGCCTTCCTGCAAACGATAAAGGCCGATCTCGGGGCCGTAATACTGCGCTTCAAACCGACCCGGAGAAACCTCTTTCAAGGCAATCTCCAACGTTTCGCCATTCGGTAAGGTGACTGTTACCGGGCCGACTTCTGTCCCGAGCGTCTGACGAATGATGCGCATGGACTGACCGTTGGCCTCGGCCCACAACGCCTCTTCTTCCAGTTCCGGTTCTTTCATCATCCAATGGGCCAGCCTGCGCAACAGCTCCAGCTGCGGACCCCCTCCTTCGAAGCCACGACTCCAAAGCCAGGCATGGTCAGACGCAAGCATCGCAACGCGCCCTTCGCCGACACGGTTCAGGACAAGCAGCGGACGATCCTCGACCCCGGTCATCAGCACGTCGCCCGAGCGATGTTTCACGTCGATCTGTCGCAACCACGCCCCCCAATCCTCGGATTCTCCAAGGTTGGTCGTGACAGGGTGACGATGCCCCAGATCACTGACCATCGGCACATATCGTTCCTCGATCACCCGCGCGGTTGGCTGAGCAGGCAGAACTGGCGCCAGGGGCGAGCGGAAGATGCTGTCGGCACCGGCGAAATCAGGTCCGGCGGCAACCAGGACCGCGCCGCCTTCGTTGATGTAGCTTGTGACATTGTCCAGATAAATCGCAGGCAGAATCCCGCGCCGCTTGTAGCGGTCAAAGATGATCAGGTCGAAATCGTTGATCTTTTCCAGAAACAACTCACGCGTCGGAAAGGCGATCAGCGACAGCTCGTCAACGGGCACACCGTCCTGTTTCTCGGGCGGGCGCAGGATGGTGAAATGCACCAGATCAACAGAACTATCAGATTTCAACAGGTTACGCCACGTGCGACCGCCCGGATGCGGTTCACCCGAGACCAGCAGCACACGCAGGCGGTCCCTTACGCCATTCATCTGGATCAGGGCCGTGTTGTTGCGGTCGGTCAACTCGCCCTCAGCCTGAGGGACGGAAAACTGGATCACGTTGCGCCCGCCATGGGGCAATGTGACGGGCAGTTCGACATCGCGACCGATTGGAATGCTGAACTGCTCGGGCTCGCCCCCATCCACCGAAATTTCCAGCGGCGCAGATGTTGCACCTGCGGGGGCAGCTCCGCTGTCTTCGACGCGCAGGGTCAAGGTCACCGATTCACCAATGATGGCGAAAGCAGGGGCGTTTCGGACAATAAGCCTGCGATCCCAGTCGCTTTCCCGCCCGGTTTGCAGCAGGTGCATCGGCGCGGGCAGATCCGGGGCCTGATCGGCATCATGCACGATCCCATCTGACACCACGAGGATACCTGCGATACGCGCGCGCGGCTCTTCCGCCAGGGCTTCGTTCAGGGCTGCCATGATCTGCGTGCCCTCATCACCTTCACCATCGCCAACCCGGATACGGCGCAGTTCTGTATTGTCGCGTGCCTCGATCTCTGCGGCTAGGTCATCTGCGGCCATTGCTGTTTGTTCCGCCCGATCTGAAAGCGTCTGGCTGGCGCTTTCATCCTCGAACATCAGAACGATATCTGTCAGCGGTGCACGATCTTCGATCTGATAGACCGGGCCGGACAGCGCAGCGATGATCACCAGCGCCGCCAACCCACGCAAGGCCCATCCCGACAATCCGCGCCACAAGGCCATCACGACCCCGGCCACGGCAATCATACCCACGACAAGCAGCATCGCCCACGGGATCAGCGGATCGAAGATGACGGTTCCTGTCATTGTCCCAACCTGTCCAGAAGGGCGGGCACGTGAACCTGATCGGATTTGTAGTTCCCCGTCAGCACATGCATCACCAGATTGACACCAAAACGATTGGCCAACTCGCGTTGCCGTTCCCCGGCATAACCGCGCCCGACGGGCAACAGGGCCTGCCCGTGGCGATCCACCGCCCAGGCACCGGCCCAGTCATTGCCGCCGATGACCACCGGCGTCACATTGTCGTTCAGATTGCGGAAAGGCATCCCGTCGATCTGTTCTGCATCCAGTGGCGCGGCTTCAACCCAAACCTCGGTGCCTGAATATCGGCCCGGAAAATCCTGTAACAGGTAGAACGTGCGTGTCAGAACATGATCGCGCGGAATCGGCTCTAATGCAGGTATATTCAGCGGTCCGGCCAGTTGTTGCAGTTTGCGGCCATTTGGGCTGGAGGCACCGAAACCGGCGATATCCGCGTCACGCGTGTCAAACAGGATCATCCCCCCGGACCGCAGATAGGCGTTTAGCTTCACATAAGCCTCGGCCGAAGGTTGCGACTGGCTTGCTGAGATCGGCCAATAAAGCAACGGAAAGAACGCCAGTTCATCCCGTTCCAGATCAACACCAATGGGGTCTGCCGGTTCGACCGATGTGCGATAGAACAGGGTTTGACCAAGTCCCCGCAACCCGGCTTGCGCAATATCATCCACCTGAGCGTCGCCAGTCAGGACATGCGCCAATACCAGTTCGTGGGTCGCAGCCAATGCAAACTCGGTGTCCTCAGGCGTTTGCGCGTGACCTTCGGGTACTAGCAGAAAGGCAGCCAGCGCAGCGGCCGTCGTCCGGGCCAGACCCAACCTGCCCGACAAAGCAAGCGATGCAATAACATCGACTGTCAGCAAAATCAGCGCAAGGCTGAGCAACAGGCCACCGAGCGGCGTTTCCGTACTGACCTCCTGCCCTTTGATCGGCACATTCGCGGGCCAGACAACGGGACGCAGCTGGGTTTCTTCCGAGACGACGTTCAACGCCAGCTTCTGCTTGCCGCTTTCATAAAGCCCCGGACGCAGTTCCGGCCCGATCTGGCCCGATATCAGTTCAACCCCGTCGACACCGGCCAGGGTTCCGGCATCTGTCAAGGTGCCAAACCCGTCCATGATTTGTACCGGCTCCCATGTTGTTCCCAGTAACTGGGCCTCTTGCCGGGACTTTGCAGCCGAAGCCACGGCCAGCCGATCCAGCATTTCAACGAACAGGCCCGACAGTGGCAGGCTCGACCATTCTGCATCGGCGGTCACATGGAACAACACCACCTGCCCCAACCCCAACGCCTTACGAGTCACCAAAGGCGTGCCGTCAGACAGTGAGGCAATTACGCGATCCGCCAAGTTAGGGTCTGGTTGTGCCATGACCTGAGTGGAAACGACCACGTCATCAGGGATGTCCAGTCCATAGAAGGGCGAGGTTTCGGGGAATGGTGCCAAGGTCTTGGCCTCACCCCAGCTCATCGCGCCGCCGACAGATCGCCCACCGCTGCGCAGCCGTGCAGGCAGCAGGGTGTCTTCGGTGTCACGCCCAAGATCGCTGGCCGCCATGCGCGGGCCGGCAAAGCGCAGCAACAAACCGCCCTGTTCGACCCATTCAATCAGGTCCGCCTTTTCCGGTTCCGACATCTGGGCCACATCTGACAGAACAATGACATCCGGATTGGCGGGCAGAACTTCGGGTAGGCCACCATCGACGAAATCCGCCGTGGGGCTCAGGACCTGAGTCAGATAATGCAGGGGTGACAGCAGCTCCAGACCTTCGCGGTTCAAACTCCCGGCAATCAGCGCGACCTCGCGCCGACGCAGGCTGTCATCGGTCAGGGTCACGGCCCCGGCAGACCTTTGGCCCTGGATTTCGAACCGCGTGATCCGCGCGCGGAGTTCGGATGGCAGCGCCAGATCGACCTGCGCCGAAGCGTTCCCGGCTTCCAGGGTCAGTTCCACTGAATGTAGCACACGCGCCGTTCCGGCCGGGTCGCGCCCTTGTGCCAATACAGTCACACGTTCCTCGGGTCCGGGGCCTGCGCGCTGCACTGTCAATTGGATCAACCCGTCCTGATAAGCGGCAGGCAGGATCGCCATGGGCCGGGACGCCGCCTGATAAACCACCACATCGCCACGAGCCTGCAAGCTGGAGACCAGCGCCGCATGATCCGCGTAATCCAGCCGGTCACTGAACCAATGGGTATCAAACCCGCCATCAATTGAATTTAGTGCCGCAATGGTCTGTGCGATCTGAGGTTCGGTCGGCTGCCATGGGTTGGGCATCAATCCCGGCAAATGCCCTCGCCATGCCTCGGCCGCCTGAAAAACGGGTGTTTCTGGTTCGGTCAGGCGCAGGATAGCCACTGTGCGCCCCGCGCGACCAGCCTCGGTCAGTTGCGCATCGATCTGATCCAGCGTGGCGGGCCATCGGGTCGCGCCTGCCCAACTGGCGTCCAGCACCATCAGCAGCGGCCCGGACCCGATCTCATCCCGCGACGGGTTCAGAACCGGACCGGCCAGACCTATGATCACCGCCGCAGCTGCCAGCATCCGCAGCAGCAACAGCCACCACGGCGTGCGGTCCGAAACGCTTTCATCATCCTTTAGGCCCAGCAGCAGCGTCACCGCCGGGAACATCCGGCGGATCGGCGCTGGCGGCACCGCGCGCAGGATCAGCCAAAGGATCGGCAGGGTCAGAAGACCCAGCAGAACCCATGGAGCGGTAAAGCCGATGCCCGCCAGAACCGTCATCGCGTTCCCCCGTCCAAGGCCCGATAAAGCCATAACAGAGCCGCTTGTGCGCTATCGCCCGTGTGATGCAGGCCCATTTGCCAGCCAGTCGCCCGGCAAAGCTGCGTCAGCGCATCCTTGCGGTGGGCGAGGCGTTGCAGATAGCGGTCCCGCAGCTCTGCCGCCTTGAGCGTTTCGTGCCGGACGGACCCTCCAACGCTTTCGAAAATCGTACGCCCACGATAAGGAAATGTCTCTTCTCCTGGGTCCAGCACCTGAAGGATTACGCCGCGAACACCACGGTCTGCGGCTTTGGTCAGGGCCAGTTCAACTTCATCCATTGGACCAAGAAAATCCGAAATGAATACGGCACGGGCATGCGGGATCATGGCGCGATGTTCGGGTGGCGCGTAATCCGTTTGATCATCCTCGGACCAGGCTTGCGCCAGCCGGATGATCTGCGCATTGCCGCGCCGGGGCGGCAATGTCGTGCCGGTCAGGCCAACGCGTTCACCGCCGCGGACCAGCAGGATTGACGTTGCCAGCCCCAAAAGCCGGGCTCGGTCCGCTTTGGTCGGCAACGATTTGTCGGACGCAAACCGCATCGACGCCCCCTGATCGACCCAAAGCATTACCGATTGCGCGATCTGCCATTCGCGTTCCCGCACATATTGCTGATCTCCACGCGCCGAGCGGCGGTGGTCGATCATCCGGCGACTGTCGCCGATCTGCGCTGGGCGGTATTGCCAGAAATCATCCCCCATGCCAGAGCGCCGCCGTCCATGGTCACCCAGCAGAACGGTACCCGCCAGATGCTCGGCCCGCGCCAAAAGGGGCGGCAGCCGCGATGCCTCGGCCTCGGATCTTTCGCGAAGGGTCAGCGCGGCATTCACGCTGCCGCCTCGGTCCGAATCAACCCGACAGCAGTCGAGTCGATCAGGTCGGCCAAACTGTCGCCGCGTGCCCGTGCCGCAAAGTTGAGAGCCATCCGGTGGCTAAGCACCGGGCGCGCCATGTCCAGCACATCCTCGGCATTGGGTGCCAGACGCCCCTGCAACATCGCACGTGCCCGAACCGTCATCATCAGCGCCTGCGCAGCGCGTGGCCCGGGACCCCACGCGACGGTTTCGGCAACCCGTTCGGATACACCCGCTTCTTCAGGGCGGAAGGCCCGCACCAGATCAAGGATCAGCTCGACAACCGAGTCCCCGACGGGCATCCGACGCAGCAGGACCTGCGCAGCCAGCAACTCTTCCTTACTGAAAATCTGATGTGCTTCGTCTTCGTCAACACCGGTCGTGGCCAGCAGAATATCCCGCTCGGTCTGGCGGTCGGGGTATTCTACATCGATCTGCACAAGAAACCGGTCCAGCTGCGCTTCGGGCAGGGGATAGGTGCCTTCCTGTTCGATCGGGTTTTGCGTGGCCAGAACGTGGAATGGCACACCAAGGGAACGGTCCTCACCGGCTACTGTTACCGTACGTTCCTGCATCGCCTGCAGCAGCGCGGATTGCGTTCGCGGGCTTGCGCGGTTGATTTCATCCGCCATCAGCAGCTGACAGAAGATCGGGCCGGGAATGAAACGGAAATGACGGCTGCCATCATCGGCCGTATCCAACACCTCAGATCCAAGAATATCGGCTGGCATCAGGTCGGGCGTAAACTGAATGCGATTGCCATGCAGCCCCATCACCGTTGACAGGGTTTCAACCAGACGCGTCTTGCCCAAGCCCGGCAGACCGATCAGAAGGGCGTGACCACCGCACAAAAGCGCAGCCAGGGTCAGGTCAACGACCCTTTCCTGCCCGATGAAGCGGCGGGTGATCGAGGCCTTGGCCTCTTGCAGCTTGTTTTCCAGCGCTTCGATCTCGGCTACGAGGTCGGCAGGTTCGTTCATGACTTTCCCTTCCGTGGACGAATATGATTGAAGTGTATCGCGCTGAGAGGAAATGGCAAAAGCAATGAGCGGACAAAAACCTGTGAAACCCTCGCCCGACGGATTGGCCGCATCGGTAAAAGCCGCCAAAACCCGGGGTTTACCGCCCGTTCACCTGTGGAATCCTCCGTTTTGTGGCGATCTGGACATCCGTGTCGCAAAAGATGGTACATGGAGTTATTTAGGCTCGCCCATCAATCGGTTCGAGCTTGTGAAGCTTTTTTCCTCAATTCTTAAGAAAGAAGACGGGAAATACTATCTGGTCACGCCGGTTGAAAAGGTGGGAATCACTGTCGAGGACGCGCCGTTCATCGCCGTGGATTTCGAGCAAACCGGCGAAGGTCAGACGCAAGACCTGACCTTTCGCACACAAGTGGACGACATCGCTGTTGCAGGTCCTGGGCATCCGATCCGGGTTGTTATTGATCCCGAAACAGAAGAACCGTCACCCTACATATTGATCCGCGCCAACCTCGAAGCGCGCATAGATCGCAAAAGCTTCTATCGCCTTGTCGAGATTGGCAGCCACCATGAGGGCTGGTTTGGTGTCTGGTCAGGTGGGCAATTCTTCCCGCTGATCCCTTCAGCCGATCTTGGCTGACCGTGGAGCGCGATCCTGGGCCAGCACGACGGCAAAGGCGACTACGCCCGCGCCCAGCGCACGGGTCCAGTTCCAGTCTTCCCCCAGCATCAGCATGATCAGCATCACGTAAAACGGGGCGATATTGATGTGAAACGAAGCCAGCGCCACGCCCAGCTTTCCCACGGCCGAGATGAACAACACTTGGCTGAGCCCCAGTGATATCAAGGCATAGATCCCAAGCATCCCCCATTGCTGCCCATCAATGGCGGCGGTTGGCAGCACATCCATGCCCAGCTGGGCCGCCCCAAAACTCAGCACTGCGGCCATGAGCAACCCACCGACGAAAGTAATTGTACAGCGCCCGATCTGACTGAGTTCGGGGAAGTCGCGCGCAGTGGTCATGCTACCCCAGCAAAACAGGCCCGTTGCAAGGATCGCCAGAACCGCGCCCAGCCCCAGTTGTTCGGGCGCGGCGGTGCTGGTTGCAATCAGCCCACCCAGAACCGACACCAGAACACCCAACGCAAAGGTCCACTTCAGCCGTCGGGTTCCTGCCATCAGCTCCAATACCGTTGCAAGCAAAGGCGCGCAGGATGCAATGATCGCGACTGTCACCGGGTCCGTCATTTTCTGCGCAAGGATCAGCAGAAACATGGCAAAGCCAAAACCAAAGCCGCCGACAACCATCGCCCGACCCCATCTTGCGCGTAACACTCTGCTGGGGCCATCCAGCAGGATCCAGACCGGTATCAGAACGGCAATCGCCAGCGCCAGGCGCGCGGTCAGCAATGCAACAGGGGGCCAGGTTTGCAGCAAAACTTCCGCCGCCGGGAACCCCGCTGCCCAGGTAATCATGGAGGCAACCGCCAGCCCATTCCCTGACAACGCAGGGTTTTGGCCACCAGACATAGCGGTAGTTGCCCCGCGTACGGGTTCCGGGCTCATCGCCATTGGATTCGGACCTTTTGTTAAGACGGCACCCGTAATGACGCGCCGCGCTGTGCGGACCCTTGCTGATTCGGTGCAAGCGATCTGGTCGATTTTCGACAATCTGTCGTTTTCGATCCCTTCCCCGAAAATCATCCCTTGGTTATGGTCGGATCAACACAACCACTGACCGCTCATGCCCAGATTTGCTGCCAACCTTTCACTGCTATTTACCGAAATGCCTTACCTGGAGCGGTTTCAGGCTGCGTCAGATGCCGGGTTCACAGCGGTCGAAGTATTGTTTCCTTACGACATCGCCGCGACGGAAACCCGCCGCGCCTTGCTTGCCAACGGGTTGGAGCTTGTGCTGATCAACGCGCCACCGCCCAACTACACCGGCGGTGCGCCGGGTTACGCAGCAATCCCCGATGGTCAATCGCGGTTCCAGTCGGACATTCGCCGTGTCCTGCGATATGCAGGGGTGCTACGCCCCGGTCTGATCCACATCATGTCCGGGTACGCCACCGGGCCGGATGCATTGAGTTGTTTTGTGCAAAATCTGCAATGGGCCGCCGATTTCGCCCCACAGCAACAATTCACCATCGAGCCGCTCAACCCGGTTTCACAGCCCGGATATTTTTTGAACGATTACGATCTGGCAGCAGAGGTTCTCAACCAGGTGAATCGCCCGAATGTCGGCCTGCAATATGACAGCTTTCACGCCCATATGATCCATGGCGACGCGCTGGCTGTCTGGGACCGCTTTCATCCGCAGGTGGTCCATACCCAAGTTGGCGCAGCCCCGGATCGCACGGAACCGGGTCGCGGACCAACGGATTTCAAGGCCTTGTTCTCGGCCATGGACGCGGCAGGTTATAGCGGCTGGATCAGCGCGGAATACACACCCTCAATTCAACGCACCTGCGACACACTCGACTGGATGCGGGACTTGCACTGGTAATTTTCATTCAGATACCGCAAATCAAGGGCATTGCGACCATTAGGATGCCTGCTTTGATACCAGCCCGCTATGCCCGTGCCGTTTTCAGCCTGATCATGTCCGGCCTCATGTCCTTGATTGTAACGGGGATCGCGACGGTCAAAGCAATCGGGTTTAACCCCGGCACAGTTGGCGACTGGATGGCGTCCTGGGCTTTTTGCTGGCCCATCGCCTTCACCGTAATCCTGCTGTTTGGCCCGTCCGTGCAACGAATGGTGAACCGTATGGTCGGGCCGCAGGGCTGACCCGCTGATAGTGCAGACCGTCGAGGACTGATGAACAACGCCGCTAGTGCGCCTCGGCCCAGTTTGCACCCTTCCCGGCATCCACGACCAGCTTCACATCCAGTTTGACCGCAGGATCCGAAGCGCCCTCCATCACGTCTCGGGCCACGTCGATCACCTGATCCACTGCATCTTCGGCCACTTCGAACAGCAACTCGTCGTGAACCTGCAACAGCATCCTGGCAGGCAATCCGGCGATCGCGTCCGGCATTCGCACCATCGCGCGCCGGATCACATCCGCCGCCGTACCTTGAATTGGCGCATTGATCGCTGCGCGGCGCGAGAACCCGGCATGTGGCCCTTTGGCATTGATCTCGGGCGTGTGAATCTTGCGCCCGAACAGGGTTTGCACATAGCCGTGCTCTTTCGCGAATTCGACTGTGTCGTCCATATAACGGCGAATGCCTGGGAAACGTTCGAAATAACGATCAATAAAGCCCTGCGCCTCGGCCCGCGGAATGCGCAGGTTTCGGGCCAGACCAAAGCCCGAGATGCCGTAGATCACGCCGAAGTTGATTGCCTTTGCCTGACGGCGGATATCAGGCGTCATCTCATCCAACGGCACATCAAACATCTCGGACGCGGTCATGGCGTGAATATCCAAACCGTCCGAAAACGCCTGTTTCAGAGCCGAAATATCGGCGATATGGGCCAGAATCCGCAACTCGATCTGGCTGTAGTCGAGGCTTACCAACACATTGCCCGGCTCGGCGATGAAAGCCTCACGAATACGCCGCCCTTCTTCTGTCCGCACCGGAATGTTTTGCAGGTTCGGATCGGTCGAGGCCAGACGCCCTGTATTTGCTCCGGTGATCGAATAAGACGTATGCACCCGACCTGTGTCGGGGTTGATATGGGTCTGCAGCGCGTCGGTATAGGTCGATTTCAGCTTGCTCAGCTGCCGCCAGTCCAGAACGCGGCGCGGCAGTTCATGCTCGGTTGCGAGGTCTTCCAGAATATCAGCGCCGGTCGAGTATTTGCCGGTCTTGCCTTTCTTGCCACCTTCCAGACCCATTTTGTCGAACAGAATTTCGCCCAGCTGAGCAGGCGATCCGACATTAAAGCTTCCCCCGGCCAGCTCGTGAATTTCAGCCTCTAATCCGGCCATTTTCTGGGCAAATGCGTTGGACATCCGGCTCAGGACATCACGGTCGACCTTGATGCCATGCATCTCCATCTCGGCCAGCACCGGCACAAGCGGCCGTTCCAGCGTCTCATAGACCGTGGTCACCTGCGCCCGGTGTAATTGCGGCTTGAACAGCTGCCACAAACGCAAGGTGATGTCCGCATCTTCGGCGGCATAAGCCGTGGCCTCGTCAATCGCGACCTTGTCGAAGGTAATTGCCGATTTTCCCGACCCCAGCAGCGGTTTGATCGGGATTGGTGTGTGGCCCAGATAACGCTCGGACAGGGTGTCCATCCCATGCCCATGCTCACCGCCATGCATGGCGTAGGACATCAGCATCGTATCGTCGATGGGTGACACGTCGATGCCATACCGCCTGAAGATCTTAGCATCATATTTCATGTTCTGCCCGATCTTGAGGACCGACGGATCCTCGAGCACCGGTTTCAAAAGCCTCAGGGCTTCATCCAATGGCATCTGCCCATCGGCCAAGGCATCCGATCCAAACAGATCATCCGCTGATCCATCGCGGTGGGTCAACGGGATGTAACAGGCTTCTCCGGCCTCGACGCACAGCGAAATACCCACCAGACCGGCAATCATCTCGTTCAGACCCGTGGTCTCTGTGTCTACAGCCACCCAACCACGCTCATAGGCCTGGTCAATCCACTTTTGCAGGACCGCTGCATCACGTACGCATTCGTATTTCGAACTGTCAAACGGGATCACCTCGGCCTCGACCTCTGCCACCGCTGGCGCAGGCGCGTCGGCAATCACCGGAGCCTCAACCCCCAGCTTGTCAGCGATGCGCTTGGTGAGGGTGCGGAACTCCATCTCCGCTAGAAACGCCAACAGCGTGTCTGCATCGGGGTCCCTCACCTCAAGGTCGTCCAAGGTGAAATCCAGCGGAGTATTCTCGTCCAGTTGAACTAGTTTCTTCGAAAGCTCGATCTGGTCTCGCATTTCGATCAGGGTCTGGCGGCGTTTGGGCTGCTTGATCTCATCTGCCCGGTCCAGCAGGGTCTCTAGGTCGCCGAATTCGTTGATCAGCAAAGCCGCCGTCTTGACCCCGATCCCCGGCGCGCCAGGAACATTGTCGACGCTATCACCGGCCAACGCCTGAACATCGACCACACGTTCCGGTCCGACCCCGAACTTCTCGACAACGCCATCCCGGTCAATGCGTTTGTTCTTCATCGCATCCAGCATTTCGACGCCGTCCCCGACCAACTGCATCAAGTCCTTGTCGGAACTCACGATGGTCACACGGCCACCCGCATCTCGTGCCTGAACAGCGAGGGTCGCGATAATGTCGTCAGCCTCATAGCCCTCCATCTCCTTGCAGGCGATGTTGAACGCTTTTGTCGCCTCGCGGGTCAGCGGCATCTGTGGGCGCAAATCCTCGGGCATCGCCTCGCGGTTGGCCTTGTAGAGGTCATAAAGATCGTTCCGGAAAGTATGGGAACCCTTATCAAAGATTACCGCCACATGGGTCGGCGCATCTGCCCCGGTGTTTCCCTCGACATATTTCTGCAGCATGTTGCAAAAGCCCGAAACAGCCCCAATCGGCAACCCATCCGACTTGCGGGTCAGTGGCGGCAGCGCATGATAAGCCCGGAAAATAAAGGCCGATCCGTCAATCAGATGCAGGTGACACCCTTTTCCGAAATTCGTGGTCATTTCGCGCCCTCTCTGATCGTTTGCGAGAACACTAATGCCACGGGCGCAACGATAGAGCCACCCGCACCGCAGCCGCAAACTTCATCTTTTCATAAATACTCAATGCCCGCACAGGGCAACACAAGCTCAGGCGTCAGTCTGATGCCCGGCCAGAACATATTTGCAGTCGCAATAGGGGCATTCGACCCAGCCTGCGTCTTCTGGAATTTGCAGCCACACGCGCGGATGACCCAACGCACCTTCGCCGCCATCACAGGCAACACGGGCGGTTTCGACGATCTTTGTTTCCGGCGCTTCGATGGTCACGGCTGGCGGTCCTTCTTCGGTTGTCGGCCACGCGGGCATGTATTAGGTGCGTTTATGAGCGATGATCAAACCGGGGGCAAGTGCCACATGTGCGACGCGGCAATCAGGATCGAAGGGCTGCGCAAAACCTATCGCGGTGGCAAGGGTCAGCCCGAAAAGCATGCGCTGAAAGGCATTGACCTGACCGTCCCGCGCGGCTCGGTTTTTGGTCTGCTGGGTCCGAACGGTGCCGGAAAATCGACCCTGATCAATATCCTGGCTGGTCTGGTGGTGAAATCGGCGGGTCGCGTGGCGATCTGGGGCTTCGATCAGGATCAGAGTCCACGCCAGTCGCGATCGGCCATCGGTGTAATGCCACAAGAGCTCAACCTCGACCCGTTTTTCACCCCGCGCGGCGCGCTTGAGGTTCAGGCCGGTCTCTATGGCGTTCCGAAATCCCAACGGCGCAGTGATCAGATTCTGGAATTGGTCGGTCTAAGCGACAAGGCCGAGGCCTATGCACGCACTCTTTCGGGCGGGATGCGGCGGCGGTTGCTGCTGGCCAAAGCACTGGTGCATCACCCGAAAATCCTTGTGCTTGATGAGCCCACAGCAGGTGTGGATATCGAACTGCGCCAGATGCTCTGGGCCAATGTGCGCAAGCTGAACGAACGGGGCATGACCATCATCCTGACCACCCACTACTTGGAAGAAGCGCAGGAGATGTGCGACGAGATCGCCATTATCAACCACGGCGAAAAGGTCGCGCAGGACAGCACGGCCAACTTGCTGGGCCGCATGGACAGCCGCACCATGGTGATTGTGCCCGACAGCCCGATCATTGATCTGCCTGCGTCAGAAGGCGTCGAGGCAGCTCTCCGCAATGATGGCAGCCTTGTCCTGCAATACCGAAACATCCAGACCAGCGCCGAACAGGTTCTGGAATCGGTACGCGCCGCGAATATCCGCATCCGCGACGTCCGCACCGAAGAGGCCGATCTTGAGGATGTATTCCTTGCCCTGACCTCGTCCCGTACCGAAGATCATCCGGCGGATGATCAGGATCAGCCACGCCGGGGCATCCACCGCGTCAAGCTTTAAGCCCGGTCTATTCGCGCCTGATAGCAGTTATTCCGCGCGGATCGCACGTGAATATAGGCAACGTCGGATCGGGAAAAGATATCCCTGACTTTTGCGCCGATCTGATCCGTCGGCGTGATCGCCCCAGTGCCATAGACGATCCTGTCATCCGTACCGTAGCCCTTGATCAGATAGTCGGGCGAGGTGGTCAGAATTTCGGGCAGCGCGTCTTCCTCGTACCGATCACATGGTGTTGCACACAAAAAGATCGGGCCGGTTTCCGCATAGGGATGTGTCTTTGAAAAAGGTCGATGTGCCAATATCAGCATCTCATCGCCCTCGGGGATATGTCGCAGGCAGTGGCGGCACGGGTTACCTGCACCCGTCGAAACAGCGCGTTCCGGCGTTGAACCATATGCATCCGCGCCACCTGCCTGAAGAGCGCGTACATCGTTGGTGGGCAAAGCGGTGATTTTGAACATCTCGGATCTCCTTTTTGCTGACCATGCCCGTGCGACCGGACCCAATCGACCCGTTTCCTGCGCAAAGGACTCGAAAAAGAACAAAACGTGAATATAATGTGGAATCGCCATGTATGCCGAGCTGTCGATCACGTCGAATTTTACCTTCCTCACCGGGGCGTCGCACCCCGAGGAGTATATGGAGCGTGCCGTCACCCTGGGCCTACCCGCCATTGCGATTGCCGATGACAACTCGGTCGCCGGGATCGTCCGCGCCCATACTCAGGCGCGCGAGATCGCCCGCAAGGTCCGCGAACGGCTGGCGTGGGAGGCGCAGAATACCTCAATCGGTCCACCCTGCCCCGATCACATCCCCAGGCCGCCCTCCTATCCCATCCACGCGGTTCCCCGCCTGATCCCGGCGGCGCGACTGATCTTCACCGATGCGCCCATGGTCACCGCTCTGCCCCTGAACCGGCAGGGCTGGGCCAACCTGTGTCGCATCCTCTCCAAAGGCCGCCTGCGCGCCGAGAAAGGCGACTGCATCCTGCACCTGTCTGACCTGCTCGAATCTTCCGATGGCCTCCACCTGCTGCTGTGGCCACAGGCGGCGGGCTCTCCGGGCGGCGCGGGCGCGTGGCGGACACAGGCGCAGCAGCTGACGCGCCGCTTTGCCGGGCGGATGCATCTGTTGATGCACCCCCGGTATGATGGCGCCGATAGCGCATTTTTCTCTTTATTAGAGACTGAAGCAAAACAGCTTGGCATCCTCACGCTCGCCAGCGCGACACCGATGATGCACCACGGCACCCGCCGCAAACTGGGCGATGTGCTGACTGCCATCCGCCTGCGTCGCAAAGTGGATGCATTGGGTCGGGACGCTTTGGCCAATGGTGAACAGCGCCTGCGCTCCGAGGCCGAGATGCTACGCATCTTCAAAGGTCATGAGGGGGCCGTTGCCCGCGCTTATGCGCTCAGCGAACAACTCACGTTCTCGCTGGACGAGCTGCGTTATGAATACCCCAACGAGGGCAGCACACAAGAAACCCCGACCCAGCGCCTGCACCGTCTGGCGCATGAGGGGTTGAAATGGCGTTATCCCGCCGGGGCGCCCGAAAAGGCGAAAAAAATGCTGGCGCATGAGCTGACGCTGATCGGCAAGCTGAAATACGAACCCTACTTCCTGACCGTCCGCGATATCGTCCATTTCGCCCGTTCGCGCAGCATCCTCTGCCAGGGGCGCGGATCGGCTGCCAACTCGGTCGTTTGCTTTTGCCTCGGCATCACCGAGGTCAGCCCCGAGATGGGCACCATGGTGTTTGAACGCTTCGTCTCCGAGGCGCGCGATGAACCGCCAGACATAGACGTCGATTTCGAACATGAACGCCGCGAAGAGGTGATCCAGCACATCTATGACCGCTATGGCCGCGAACGCGCGGGCCTCTGTGCCACGGTGGTCCATTACCGCGGCAAACGCGCCATCCGCGAGGTTGGACGCGCCATGGGCCTGACCGAAGATACAATCTCGGCGCTTTCCTCACAGCTTTGGGGCTTTTTCTCGGCCTCGGGGCTTGAGGCGCAACGGATGCGCGAAATTGGTCTCGACCCCGAAGATCGGCGCCTGAAACAGACTCTAATGCTGGTTTATGAGATCGACGGCTTTCCCCGCCACCTCTCGCAGCATGTGGGAGGATTCATCATCACCGAGGGTCGGCTGGATGAGCTTGTCCCCATCGAAAACGCCACGATGGAGGGCCGCACGGTCATCTGCTGGGACAAGGACGATATCGACAGTCTTGGCATCCTCAAGGTCGATGTCCTCAGCCTCGGGATGCTCACCTGCATCCGCAAGGCGTTTGACCTGATCGGCCAGCACCACCAGACCAGCTATACCCTTGCCACCCTGCCACCCGAGGATCCGGCAGTCTATGACATGCTCTGCAAGGCGGACAGCATCGGCGTGTTTCAGGTGGAATCACGTGCACAGATGAACTTCCTGCCGCGGATGCGGCCGCGTAATTTCTATGATCTGGTGATCGAGGTTGCCATCATCCGCCCCGGCCCCATTCAGGGCGACATGGTCCACCCCTATATCCGCCGCCGGAACGGAGAGGAGGAGGTCAGCTTCCCCTCGGACGCGCTGGGCGAGGTGCTGGGCAAAACGCTGGGCGTGCCGTTGTTTCAGGAACAGGCGATGCAAATCGCCATTGTCGGCGCGGGCTTCACCCCGGAACAGGCCGATCGGCTGCGCCGCTCGCTGGCGACCTTCAAGAAACATGGCAATGTCAGCGAGTTCCGCGCGCTCTTTTTGCGCGGGATGAAGCGCAACGGGTATGAACAGGATTTCGCGGAACGTTGCTTTTCCCAGATCGAAGGCTTCGGCTCGTACGGTTTCCCCGAAAGCCACGCGGCCAGTTTTGCGCTGCTGGTCTATGCCTCGGCATGGATCAAATGCCACCATCCGGGCATCTTCGCCTGCGCCCTGCTGAACTCGCAGCCGATGGGGTTCTACGCGCCGGCCCAGATTGTACGGGATGCGCGCGAGCATGGGGTGCAGGTGCGCCCGGTCTGCATCAATGCCAGCTTTTGGGACAATGTGATGGAGCCTGATGGTCATGGCGGGCTAGCGCTGCGGCTGGGCTTTCGCCAGATCAAGGGCCTGAGCGAGGAAGATGCCAGCTGGCTGACCGCCGCGCGCGGCAACGGCTACACCCAGGTCGACGATGTCTGGCGCCGCGCAGGCCTTGGGCCGTCGGTGATCGAACGGCTGGCCGAGGCTGATGCCTTCGCCGCCTGCGACCTGACCCGGCGCGAGGCGCTGTGGCAGGCCAAGGCAATTGCCACAGCCAAGCCTCTGCCCCTGTTTTCGCAAGATCTGGAGGGCGAGGCGCTGGACGAACCCGAGGCTTATCTGCCGCAAATGACGCTGGGCGAACAGGTGGTCGAAGATTACGTCGCCACCCGCCTCAGCCTGCGGGCGCACCCGGTGGCCCTGCTGCGGCATCTGCTGACACCGGATGGGCGCGACAAAACCACCTCTGTTCCGTAACCCCGGAACACCCTATCTGCCAAAAAACAGAGGCGAAATTCAGGCCGTCATGACCAGACCCATCCTTCCCCCGCGCTTTCCCGCGACGCCCGAGCAAATCAACGCGCAAGTTCGCGCCTTTTATGCCCGTGTCCGGCAAGACGCGGTTCTTGGACCCGTATTCGCAAACCACGTCACCGACTGGTCCGCGCATGAAGACAAGATCGCCGCCTTCTGGCGCAATGCCATCCTGTATGAGCGCTGCTATGACGGCAATCCGCAACGGGTCCATATCGAACGGCCCGATGTGAAACCGGAATTCTTTGCCCATTGGCTGGATCTGTTCGAGGAGGTCGCCGCCCGGACCCTGCCCGCGGAAACGGCCACACCGTGGGTCGCCTTGGCCCGCCGCATCGGTGTCGGCATGAAGGCAGGTGTCCAATCCGCACGACAGCCCAAAGACGCGCCGCCGATCCTGCGATGATCCCGGATCATGGCGGCCATGCGATGTTAGCGATAAAATAAGGGCTATTCGCGCCCTCGGAATAGGGTTAAGCAGCACTACGGACAGCCGGGAACCCTGCCTGCGCTGCTATGATGTATCGTCACCATACCAACATAGGCCGAGGCCGGATTGATGAGTGCTCAAAACAACACCCTGCGGGGGCTTGGCTATGCATTTCTGGGATTTGCCGTCTTTGCCAGCCACGACGCGCTGATCAAGGTGCTGGGCGGCACCTATTCAGTGATGCAGATCATCTTTTTCGCCACGCTGTTTTCGTTCGTTCCAATGGCCGTCACGATCCTGACCGACCGCACGACGGGAAACTTTCTGCCGCATCACCCATGGCTGGTATTGCTGCGCTCGGGCCTGATGGTTACGGCCATGTCCTGCGCATTTTACGCGTTTTCGGTTCTGCCACTGGCCGAGGTCTATTCCCTGCTGTTTTCTTTCCCGCTGATCGTCACGGTACTGTCGATCCCGATACTGGGTGAAGTGGTCCGCGTCCAGCGCTGGGCTGCGGTTGGCGTCGGCCTAATTGGCGTCCTGATCGTTCTGCGCCCCGGTGCAACGGATATCACACTAGGCCATATGGCCGCCCTGATGGCCGCCTTTTGCAGCGCCTTCGCCTCGGTCCTTGTGCGCAAGATCGGGAATGAGGAACGCTCGGCCGTGCTGATCCTCTATCCGATGCTATTGGCCATCGTTGTGATGAGCCTTGCCCAACCGGCTGTATATCAGCCGCCTTCCCTGCTGCACCTGGCGATGATGGCGCTGGTCGGGGTGTTCTCGGTCATCGCCCAACACCTGATCATTCTGGCCTACCGCGCCGCACCCGCCGGTGTCGTCGCCCCCAGCCAGTACAGCCAGATCATCTGGGCGACGCTGTTTGGCATGATCTTCTTCGACGAGCGCCCTGACATCTGGGTCGCCGTCGGTGCCAGCATCATCATCGCATCCGGTGTCTATGTTGTTTGGCGAGAAAGCCGGGCCAACACCACCTCGGTCAACACCCCGGTTCTGCGGGTTCGTTCACCCCGGGCAGACACAGGGGCAACACGGCCTGGAAAGTAGGTCTAAAAAACGGCGCGCCGATCAGCGCGCCGTGGTTAGAAAACTGTGGATTTTACTCTTAGTAGATAACCACCGAACGGATACTTTCGCCCTTATGCATCAGGTCAAAGCCGTGGTTGATGTCGTCCAGACCCATGGTGTGGGTGATCATCGGGTCGATCTCGATTTTGCCTTCCATGTACCAGTCGACGATCTTGGGCACATCCGTGCGCCCACGTGCGCCGCCGAACGCGGTACCGCGCCATGAACGACCGGTAACCAGCTGGAATGGCCGGGTCGAGATTTCGGCCCCTGCAGGTGCCACGCCGATGATGATGGATTCGCCCCAGCCCTTATGCGCCGATTCAAGTGCTGCGCGCATCACGCCGACATTGCCTGTGGCGTCAAACGTATAATCCGCACCGCCCTTGGTCAGGTTGACGAGATACGGCACCAGATCGCCTTCAACCTCGGACGGGTTCACGAAGTCGGTCATGCCGAACCTGGTGGCCATTTCCACTTTGGAGGGGTTCAGGTCGACGCCGACGATCTGGTCTGCTCCGGCCAGACGCAGACCCTGAATGACGTTCAGGCCGATACCGCCCAGACCAAACACGATTGCGCGGCTGCCGATTTCCACCTTGGCGGTGTTGATGACCGCGCCGATACCGGTCGTGACACCACAGCCGATATAGCAGATCTTGTCGAACGGCGCGTCCTCGCGCACCTTGGCCAGGGCGATTTCAGGCAGAACTGTGTGGTTCGAGAAGGTCGAGCAGCCCATGTAGTGCAGGATCGGATCGCCATCCAAGGTCGAGAAACGAGAGGTGCCATCGGGCATCAGACCCTTGCCCTGGGTTTCCCGGATCGCCTGACACAGGTTGGTCTTGGGGTGCAGACAGTATTCACACTCGCGACATTCCGGCGTGTAAAGCGGGATCACATGATCGCCCGACTTCAGGCTGGTTACGCCCGGACCCACTTCAACCACCACGCCTGCGCCTTCATGGCCCAGAATGGCCGGGAACAAGCCTTCGGGGTCGGCACCCGACAGGGTGAATTCGTCGGTATGACAGATACCGGTGGCCTTGATCTCGACCAGAACCTCGCCCGCCTTGGGGCCTTCGAGGTTCACATCCATCACTTCCAAAGGTTTGCCTGCCTGAATGGCGACGGCGGCACGGGTACGCATGCTACTTATCTCCCTGTCACTTTTGCCCCGACCCTGCGTCAATTACAGGGTGTTTTCAACCGTGCTTTCATGGCAGGTTGGCTAATTAATTGATATTGCAGAAACGACATTGCCAGAATGAGGAACGCCAATGCACCGATTTTTCCCGATCCTGTTCTTTCTGGCGGCCTGTGCTGAAACCCCGCCCGCGCCCGAAGACGCTTTGCTGCCGCCGGAACCTGCCCCGGTCGATCTGGCCTTTTGTCAGGGAGAAGATTTTTCCGATACCGTTGGCCAGCCGGTTTCGAACATTCAGGCAAACCTGCCCGCACGGTCGCGCGTGCTGGGCCCGGATGGCATCGCCACACAGGATTACCGCATCGACCGGCTGAACGTGTACGTGAATGGCGACGGGATCATCCTGCGGCTGACCTGCGGATAAGGGCGGACTCGACTCAGGCATCGATTCTCATTTAAGAACAAAGTAAGAACATTGTGATGCCTGCAAATGCCCAAACGCCGAATACTTTCGCTATGGTTCCCCCGTCTGGGGGCTGAACGGCTGATCCGCGCTGCGCGGGGGCTGCATACCGGGCCTTTGGCCATCGTGGCCGAACAGTCGAACATGCAGGTTATTACCTCGGTGAATGCCGATGCGCAGGCTGCCGGGCTGCGTATCGGCCAGCCGGTGCGGGATGCTCATGCCATGTGTGCCAACCTGATCACGCGGCACCGTAACGCCCCGGCCGAAGCCGCGTTCCTGGCCGCGTTGCGTCGCTGGGCGGGAAAGTTCAGCCCATGGGTGGCCGAAGAGGCCCCGGACGGGCTGATCGTCGATCTGTCAGGTTGCGCCCATCTGTTTGGCGGAGAGGAGGCGTTGCTGAACGTTCTTGAAACCGACTGCGCGGATATGGGTCTCAGCGTACAAATGGGTATCGCCGACACGCTGGGCGCAGCCTGGGCTTTGGCGCGCTATGCGGGGCAGGCGGCCACATCCGACCGCAATGGCGACGCCATCAGTCAGGAGGCCCGTGCCACCCGCGCCCGGGCGGGCAAACGGCGGCACTGGACCAAAGGCGGCACCGCGCCGCAAGTGAGGGCCCTGGGTGGAGGCGCGCGGATCGCACCGCCGGGTCAATCTTATGGCGCACTCAGCCCCCTGCCTATCGCCGCGCTGCGATTGGAAGATCAGGTTGTCGTGCAGCTGAACCGTCTGGGCCTGCGCCGCATCGGCGATCTGCTGGGTCAACCCCGCGCCAGCCTTGCGCGGAGGTTTGGACGCGGGCTGGTTCTGCGGTTGGATCAGGCCATGGGCAGCGCGCCCGAGCCTGTTTCGCCCGCCCGCCCGCCGCACCATTTCGCGGTGCGGATGACCCTGCCCAACCCGATTGGTCTGGTTGAGGATGTCATGGCTGCGGTTGATCGGGTTCTGCCAACGCTTTGCACCAAGCTGGAAGAAAAGGGGCGCGGTGCCCGCACCCTGCGGCTGGAGGCGCACCGCGCCGATCAGGCAGCTGAGGTTATCGAGGTCGGCCTGGCCCGCCCAACTTACGATAAATACCGCATTCGCCCTTTGTTAGAGATGAAAGTTGACAAGATCGACGCAGGCTACGGCATCGACATGCTGCGGCTTGAGGCGGTTCAGACAGAACCCATCCACGCCCGTACCGTGGCCGGCCATGCCGAAGCCCGCCGTGTGGCCCGCAACCGGCTGGCGGGCAACACCGCCGTGGATGATCTGATCGGCAAGCTGGGCGCGCGGGTGGGGCTTGAGGCGATCACCCGGCGCCATCCCGCGGCCTCGCACATCCCTGAGAAAACGGCGCAAACGCTGGCGGCGGCATGGTCGGAACCTGCCCGCGACTGGCCTGCGCCGCCACGCCCCCGCCCCCTGCTGATGTGGCAGCCTGAGCCGGTGATGGCACCGGAAACCCCTGACGTGCCCAGCGCCTTTCGCTGGCGCGGGCGTAACTGGCAGCTGGCGCAGGCCACCGGCCCGGAACGGATCGCACCGGAATGGTGGCTGGATGACCCGAACTGGCGCAGCGGCGTGCGGGACTACTGGGTTGTGGTGACACAGCAGGGCGAGCGGTTGTGGCTGTTTTACGGCCATGGCGGAACCATGTCTGCAGGCTGGTTCTGTCACGGGCAGTTTGGTTAGGGTCTATTTCCCTCGGTACACCAACAGATCCGGCAGATAGTCAATCAGACGGATAAACCACGAGAACGGTGCAGGAAAATCCGTACGAAAACGGCGCCGCGACATCGCCTTGAGCACACGACCCGCCGCATCCTCGGGGCTCATCAGCATGGGCATCCTGAAGCTGTTTTTCTCAGTCAGTCGGGTCTTGATGAAGCCGGGATTAATGATCCGCACGGTCACGCCGGTGCCTGCCAGATCATGGCGCATCGTTTCCGCCAGGGAAATCAGCGCCGCCTTGCTGGCCCCATATCCGATGGCCGCTGGCAACCCGTGATAGCCCGCGAGCGACCCGATCAGCGTAATATCCCCCCGACCTGCCTTGACAAGGTCCGGAACGGTTTCACCCAACACACGCAAAGCACCCAGATAGTTCACATCACCCATCCTGAGCGACGCTTCTGTATCCCAATCCGCCGAGCGCACGGGGTCATACGCGCCGGCATTGTAAACCAGCCCATCGACCAGACCCGCCTCGGCCACAGCCCCGCGAACAGAGTCTAAATCAGTGACATCGAACCGGATCGCGCGGGCATTGGGAAGCTCGGAGCAGATGTTAGCCAAACGTTCAGAACTACGCGCCGACAAGATCAAATGCGCGCCTCTGTCGCTTAGCGCATTGGCCAAAGCACGACCCAAACCTTCGCTTGCGCCGATGATCCAATAGGTTTTTCCGTCAATGCTGCTCATGCGCGGGCCGATTCAGTCATGTTTCATATTCTACGGGCCCGTGACGCAATTGGATCAAACGGGATCGCACCTCTGGTAAAACTTCCAACCGGATTGATCCAACTGCACCTACCCCGCGTATTTCATTCTAAGAACCACATAACGAGGCTGGAATGTTCGACGAAACCCAGGGTGTACGGAAGAAAATCGCGGTTATTGGTGCAGGTATTTCAGGCCTTTCAGCCGCCTACTACCTTTCAGAAAACAACGACGTGACCCTCTATGAGGCGGAACCGCGTTTAGGTGGCCATGCCCGCACTGTCATGGCCGGGAAGAACGGCGATCAACCGGTGGATACCGGTTTCATCGTCTTCAACTACGCAACCTATCCTTTTCTGACCCGACTTTTTAATCAGCTCAATGTTCCCGTGATCGAAAGCGAAATGAGTTTTGGCGCGACAATCGACAATGGTCGTATCGAATATGGGTTGAACAATCTGCGCACCCTGACCGCGCAGAGACGCAATCTTGCGCGCCCCGCCTATTACAAGATGATTGCCGACATTCTGCGCTTTGGCAAAAAGGCTCCGGAGGCTGCAAGAGACGACGACACCACGATTGGTGAGCTGGTGGATCAGCTTCGGCTGGGACACTGGTTCCGCCACAACTATCTGATGCCCATGTGTGGGGCGATCTGGTCAACTCCGGTTGAGCTGGTGGATCAGTTCCCTGCACGCTCATTGGTACAGTTCTTTCGAAATCACGCCCTTCTGGCCAGTGGCCGCGCAAATCAACACCAGTGGTACACAGTAAAAGGTGGCAGTATCGAATATGTCCGCCGGATCGATGCCGCCCTGCGGACAAGAGGGGCGGCAATCCGTTTGGCTAGTCCGGTTCAGAACATTTCCCGGAGTGAGACAGGTGTTACGGTCCGCAGTCAGGGTGCGGTGGATCAGTTTGATGAGATCATCCTGGCCACCCATTCTGACCAGTCGCTTGCCATTTTGGGCGGGAATGCCACCCCGGCGGAAACCGCTGCGCTAGGCGCAATTCGGTACCAACCCAACACTGCCACCCTGCATTGTGATCCTGGCCAGATGCCAAAGCGGCGTGCGTGCTGGTCCAGCTGGACCTATCGATCACAGGCCGGAGACGTAGGCGTTACATATTGGATGAACCGACTGCAGAACATACCGGACAACGACCCGCTTTTTGTGACGCTGAACGCCTCGACAGAGGTTCCTGAGGATAAAATCTATGATCAGGTCGAATTTGCCCACCCGGTATTCGACAAAGCCGCCCTGAAAGCACAGGGGCATATTCGCGAGATACAGGGACAGAACCGAACTTGGTTCGCCGGTGCGTATAACCGGCACGGATTTCACGAAGACGGGATTGCCAGCGCGATGCATGTTGTTGAGCGGATAAATGGCACCCCGCAAATGATCGGAGCTGATTATGCCATTCTTGGACAAGATCCGGCCATCTCTGTTGCCGCCGAATAGCGGGATGCTGCGCGCGACCCTTCTGAGCCTTTCCTTGCTGGCCCCCACTGGGTTGATTGCCTCGCCTGTGACGGAAGAGTTGGATGGTGCACAGCTTCTTGGCACTGCAACCTTCCGCTATCTCGGGTTTCCGATCTACGACGCCAAACTTTACACACCCAAAGGTGCGTCATTTAGTTGGAGTGAAGATTTCGGGCTTCAGCTGACATACCGTAAAAGCATCAAGAAGAATGCGCTGGTCAACTCGACGCTCGACGAGATGAAACGCGTCGGCCACCCTGCCCCGATTGGCGACCAACTGGATGTATGTTTTAAAGGTGTCACCAAGGGTGACAGCTATCTGGCGGTGTCCGACGGGCCAGACAAGGTCAGTTTCTGGCTGAACGGTCGAAAGACCTGCACAATGGCATATCCGGGCATCAAACGCAGTTTCATGTCGGTTTTTCTTGGCGAAAACACGCGGTCGGCGTCCTTCACCCAAATGCTTCAGGGAAATTGATGCTTTACCCTCGGGTCAGCTTATACGCGCTGATGCTCGCTGCGGCGGGCATCCCGCTATACATTCATCTACCGCGTTTTGCGGCGGTGAATCTGGGCATTGGACTGGGGGTGATTGGCACCGTCTTGCTGATGATCCGATTGGTCGATCTGGTACAGGACCCACTGATCGGTTGGGCGATAGACAGATGGCCCGGTGGCCAGCTTGTCTTTGCGTCCATGGCAGCACTCGGCCTTGCCATTGGATTCCCGGTGCTGTTCAGCCTGCAACAGGGAACAGATGTGCTGACGCTGGTTGTTCTTCTGATGCTGTTGTTTTCGGCTTATAGCCTGGGGACTATCCTGCTCTACGGGCGAAGTGCGACGCTGGCGAAACGCGCTGACGCGAAGGAGTTGATGACACTCGCCGCTTATCGGGAAGGCGGACAACTGACAGGCGTTATCATCGCGGCAAGTGCCCCTGCCCTTTTTGTTGCTGTCGGAGCCCACGCGCAAGGCTATCCCGCGTTTGGTCTGTTTCTGGGTCTGCTATCGGTCGCAACCCTTTTGTTGACCGTTCCGATCTGGCGGCGGCCCGCAATCACCGGATCCGGTCTGTCTTTCTCAAGCCTGGGCCAGGCCGGAGGTTTGCGTCTTTTGGTGCTGGCTTTGATCAACAGCCTACCCGTGGCCATTACATCGACCCTGTTTTTATTTTTCGTAGAGGACCGATTGCAATTGCAGGGTAAAGCCGGGCCACTGTTGATCCTGTTTTTCCTCAGCGCGGGCGTAAGCGTGCCGCTTTGGGCAAAACTCAGTAACCAAATTGGCCCGAAACAGACACTGATGATTGCAATGCCGCTTTCCATCGCGGGATTTATCGGTGCCGCCACACTGAGCGCTGGGAACCTCACCGGTTTTGCGGTGATTTGCCTCGCCTCGGGTGCCGCTCTGGGCGCGGATATGGTCGTGCTGCCCGCCATGTTTTCGGTCACATTGACCCGAGCTGGTCTTAACGCGTCCACAGCGTTTGGTATCTGGTCCTTTGCTGGCAAGCTGGGCCTGGCCCTGGCAGCCTTTTTTACCCTGCCATTGCTGGAGCGCAGTGGCTTCACCCCCGGTCAAACCAATTCCGCCCAAGCGCTTGATACACTCAATCTCGCCTACGCGGTGCTGCCCTGCATCCTGAAACTTGGGGCCTTTGGAATGGTCCTGACCCTGCCAACCGAGGTCACAAGCAAATGAATGCTTTCGCCATCATCCTGCTGGCTCTGCTGATTGCAATGTTTTTCCGCGCCCGACTGCTGAGCTTTCGTGCGCAGACCCCGTCAGACTATGCCGGTACTGGGCCCATCTTTTCGCTGAAAAGGCATCTGAACGGTGAAATCCTGTCCGAGGGTCTGATCTATGGCCCCAATGGCAGGATGTCGAACAGCTTTGTGGCCCGCATGATCGGTGAGTGGAATGGGAACACCGGCACACTTTCCGAGTTCTTCACGTACTCAAATGGCAAAAAGATGAACCGTAAATGGTATCTGACGCTAGGCACCAGAAATACGTTCACGGCAACGGCAGAGGATATCGTTGGCGAAGGTCACGGCACGATATCCGGCGCAACGATCAAGCTGACCTACAGGATCATTCTGCCCAAAGACGCAGGAGGACACACACTGGATGTTACAGACTGGATGTATCTGACAGAACATGGCGTCATTATGAATCGTTCCGAGATGCGTAAGTTTGGCATCAAGGTTGCTGAGCTCGTTGCAACAATGCGCCCGACCCCCAAATCACATCCGATCCACGTAGGTGGCGCAAATGAGTATAGCACCACTTCAGAAAGGCGGCTGGTGCAATGATCACAGGTCGCTCTCTGATTACATGCGTTTCCGTCGCAAGCTTTGCACTTCTGGTTGCCTGCTCTGGCAAACCGAAGGTTCCGACAACCTTTCTGTCTGAACGGCAACTGAACCTCGAGGAATTCTTCGACGGAAAGACCGTGGCTTACGGGCAGTTTCAGGATGTGTTGGGGAATGTTCCACGCAGATTTGAAGTCGATATCGACGGCACATGGGACGGGGAAACCCTGACACTGGTCGAGGATTTTATCTACGACGACGGCGCAACCGAACAGCGCATCTGGACGCTGACAAAGACTGGCGATGACACGTGGACTGGTACTGCGCCCGGTGTGCTGGGAACCGCCAGCGGGACCGAGAGGGGCGACACCTTCAACTGGAAATACAAGATTGACCTGCCTGTCAAAGATGGCACGATGCGCGTCAGTTTTGACGATTGGATGTGGCTGCTGACCGAGGACCGTCTGTTAAACCGCGCTTACGTCTCACGCTTTGGCATACGCCTCGGCGAAGTTATCCTGATCTTTGAAAAAGAATAGATTCCGCTATTTCCATCCAGACGTTGCCCATCAATAAAATATGAACTCGTCCACCGGCACCTGTACCAGACGCCTTGCTGCGTCTGCCATGTTTACATTTGGCCCATCTGGCGTTGCAGAGTCGTGGTGGGCTCCGTCTTCAATTTTCAAACGGGCGCGCTCAATCTCGCCCCACAAGAAAAAAAGACCGTCCCGTTTGCCTACAAGACCGGCAGGTATCGTGGTCCGCAAAACACGAGTTTTTGCCTGTGACATCTGCTCTCTTACTGCCTCCGGTGTTTTCCACCTTTTACAGAAAATCTACCGGTTATTTCGGGAAAAGCCAATTTTTTATGGGCGGAACCCAATTTTCAACCCTCCGTTGACAGGCGTGTTCGCAGCTCTCGCTGAAGAGCGTTGTCTTGACTGAGAATTTGCAGATACCGCCGATTGCCGCTCCTTCGGTTGACGGCGGGTTTCCCCGCCTTGTCGACAGTGGTCCCTGCTTTGATAACCTCTCGGCTATGGAAAGCTCCGGATCATGCAGCCGACTGCTCTGACACGATCTCTCCGAACCGCGTAAAAAACTTTGCCGACAACTTCTTGGCGGTTCCCGCAATCAACCGACTGCCGAGCTGAGCAATCTTGCCACCAACATCAACCTTCGCCTTGTATTTCAGCACGGTTTCGTCCCCTTCTTCGGTCAACGATACGTCTGCGCCGCCCTTGGCAAATCCAGCCGCCCCGCCCTTGCCTTCACCCATCAAAGAGAACCCGTTTGGTGCATTGGCCGTGTCCAATGTGACCTCACCTGCAAAGCGCGCTTTGACCGGGCCTATTTTCAGAACAACTTTCGCCTCAAGCTCGGTTGGTGATTTCTGCGTCAGTTCCTCACATCCCGGGATGCATTCCATCAATATGTCGGGATCGTTAAGCGCGCGGTAAACGACGTCCCGTGGCGCTGCGATACGGATTTCATCAGTCAGTTCCATTCAGGTCTTTCCTTTGTTCAACAACATCTTCGGAATACGCACGTTGCAACCTTGGCTATCCTTTGTTCCAGCCACGCAGGCCACATGCGGTAAAGGCGTTCAAGCAAGCTTTTCATCATGCGACACCTTTGCTGCCTTTTCACCGTTCCGCCACATCACGATCTCAGCCAAAATCGACAGGGCGATCTCATGCGGGTCTATGGCATATATGTCCAAGCCCGCCGGAGATTTCAGGCGCTCAACCTTCAAAGGGTCCAATCCCTGGGCGATAAGCTTTGCAGTCAGGGCAGCTGCCTTGCGGCGACTGGCCACCATCGACACGCGTGCCGCA
Organism: Ruegeria sp. O4; assembly: GCF_056535125.1. Classification (NCBI taxonomy): domain Bacteria; kingdom Pseudomonadati; phylum Pseudomonadota; class Alphaproteobacteria; order Rhodobacterales; family Roseobacteraceae; genus Ruegeria; species Ruegeria sp. O4. The sequence continues at coordinate 99,466 of NZ_JBQERO010000014.1, forward strand.
TCGGTTTCCAATGCAGCCTTCAAGGCGGACGCATCGCTGCGCCCCTGCGCAGCCACCACGACATAGTCCCGCGGCTCCACGCCCAACACATCGACCTGTTCCAAGGCGAACCGCACATGGTTTCCAGCAATATCAAGCCCATCCTCGACAACCGTACGAAACCCCGCCAAGGATCCATGCGCCGCCAGAGCTTTGGCAATCAACCCCTCGCCGAAAATCACCAGCCGGGGCGCGTGTTGATAGGGCTCGACCAATAGATCAACGGTACCGCCGGACGGGCACCCACTTCTGAACGTTTGCACACCATCGGGATCGGTCATTTTCACCACCTTTTCCGAAGGTTTGACACGGATAATCTGCGGCACCCCGGACGTCCAAGCTTGTTGCGCCGCGGCCCGGACTGCGCGCTGCACACAAGCCCCGCCAAGATGCCCCAGAATTTCACCCGCCCGGGTAATCGCCGCCTTCCCCCCAGCTTTGGCCGAAGTCGCATCCGCCGTGCGCAAAACCGTCGCCACACAAAATGCCTCTCCGGTTCCGCGCAGTTGATCGATAGTGTCAAAAATGTCGAAATTCGCCAAGGTCAGACTCCTTTCACAGCTTTTGGAACTGCGGCTCAAGCGCCGCCAATGCATCCAGTGTATTGGCCGGCAAATGCGCATCCAGATAGGGTTCAGCCGCCTGCATCGCTGCCGCAATTGGTTGATAGTCCTTCCAGCCCTTCAAGGGGTTCAGCCAGACGATACGGCGTGCCTTGCGCCTGATACGTGCAAGCACATCCCCCAGAGCCTGCGGATCAGAACTGCAATATCCGTCCGACAGGATCAGAACGACAGTACGCCCGTTCAGTGTCCGCGCGCCGTATCCCGACAGAAATCGCTCAAGACTGCCGGAAATATCGGTGCCGCCGCCGAAGCCTTCGGCCATCAGCGACAATCGACCCGCGGCCCGGAGAGTATCATGGTCGCGTAACGCATCTGTCACCCGCATCAATCGCGTGTGAAACAAATACGCATCTGCTTTGATCCCGCTGCCGATCAACCCTTTCAGGAAAGCCAGAAACACACGTGAGTACACGGTCATCGAGCCGCTCACGTCGCACAATGCCACAATCTGCATCGGGCGCGGCGGCCGCGCTCGGCGATACAGGTCCAGCGGCTCACCGCCTCGCGCCAGACTGGCGCGCTGTATTCGGCGCATGTCCAGAACAGCCCCGCGTAACGCCCGTTTCCGGCGGCGCGATCGCCTGTCCCGAAAAGCCCGCGCCAAGGTCAGCGCGGCTGTTTCAGCCTGCTTTAGGGCCTCTTCGTCCATTAACTCTCGCAAGTCCCGGCGTGACAGGTTGGCCGTTCGCGTGGCGATCAACTTGCCGTCCACCCCTTCGGCTTCCCCTTCACCGCAGTCAGGCAGAGTGGCCTCTTGCTCCGACCCGGATCGTGGTTCGTCCTCACCCTGAGTTCTGGTCTGCCAGATCATTGGCTTGGCGGACTGCACCCGCACATGCTTGTTTTTCGCTTTTCCCGAACGCTGTGCGCCAGCGTTGAACCAATAGGCGTCGAACAGTTCATCAAATCGGCGCCAATCTTCCGCATCTCCGGTCAATACCGCGCACATGGCTTGCCGGGCCTGTTTGGCATCCGTTGCATCCACTTCGGACAAGGCGGCAAGCACGTCCCCCGCATCCGACGCCCCCAATTGCATACCGTTCATTCGCAAATGCGCTATGAAACCCGACATACGGTCGGCAAGACCCGAGGCCCGAGAGGGAAAGCGCGTAACCTGCATCACGCGACCTTTCCAATCAGGCGATCCATCACCTCGGGCGGTGCCGCATTGTAATCTGCGGCAGTTTTCAGCAAACACACCAGCGTCGCCTGGACGTCTTCGCGGGATTTGGCCAGATCATTGACACCCAACCCGGACAGGGCTGCTGCCCAATCCAGCATTTCGGCGATGCCCGGTTTCTTCTCAAGATCTTCCTGACGCAGCGCCTGTACAACACCGATGATCTGACGCGCCAGAATCCCCTCGATTTCAGGCAGTCGCGCCCGCAGGATTGCCAGTTCGGTCTCCCTCGAAGGATAGTCAAGAAAGCTGTACAAACACCTTCTGCGCAGCGCATCCGACAAATCCCGCGTCCCGTTGGCCGTCAGAATGACGACAGGCCGCACATGTGCCTGCACCGTTCCCAACTCGGGTATGGTGATCTGAAAGTCTGACAGGATTTCCAGAAGATAGGCTTCGAACTCCTCATCCGCCCGATCAATCTCATCAATCAACAGAACCGGAGGTTTCGTTTCCGAGATAGCCTCTAACAAAGGCCTTTTCAGCAAATATTCATCCGAAAACAGCTGCGCCTCCGCGACGCCGCCTTGCGCTTCGCTCGCCCGGATCGCCAATAGCTGTCGCTGATAGTTCCATTCATAGATGGCATGACTGGCATCCAGACCTTCGTAGCATTGCAGACGTATCAATCGCGTATCGCGCCAGGCTGCCACCGCTTTCGCAACTTCGGTTTTCCCCACACCCGCCGGCCCCTCCAGCAACAACGGGCGCCCAAGTTTCTGCGCCAGATGCAGCGCCATGACCAACCGATCATCGGCAACATAGCCCTGCTCGGCCAACCCGTTCTGCACGTCGTTCAAGGTCAAAACCAGGATCCTATCTTCATCTGGCCCCAAATATCCCGGGGGAGGTTCGGAGTGGGCAGAGCCCCCTCCGTCCAGTCGGACCGGCAACAGCCGGTCCGATCCCAATCACCCATGCATCCCCAGACCATTGGCAATCTTCCAAATCCGCCAGTGATCGTGCGGCATATGGCTCTGCACCAACCCAAAAGGCCGGAACGCGTCATGCACTGCGTTCGAGAACGCAGGCACACCGCCGACATTCGGGCTTTCCCCCACACCCTTTGCGCCAATCGGATGGTGCGGGGATGGGGTCACCGTATGGTCAGTGGTATAGTTCGGCGTCTCCCACGCGGTTGGCAGGAAAAAGTCCATCAGCGTACCGGTTTTCACATTGCCCATGTCATCATAGGCAATCTCCTGACCCATCGCGATGGCCAGTGCCTCGGTCACACCCCCATGGACCTGCCCCTCGATGATCATCGGGTTGATCCGAGTACCGCAGTCATCCAGCGCATAGAACTGCCGGACTTCCCATTCACCAGTATCCACGTCAATCTCCATGACACAGATATAGGCTCCGAACGGATAAGTCATATTGGGCGGGTCATAGTAACTGACGGCCTCCAGACCCGGCTCCAGCCCAGGAATGGCCTGATTATAGGCGGCGAATGCGATTTCCTTCATGGTCTTGAACCGCTCCGGCGCGCCTTTGACAGCAAAGCGATCCACGTCCCATTCGACGTCATTGTCGTGTACCTCCAGCAGATAGGCCGCGATCATCTGGGCTTTTGCCCGAATTTTGCGGGCCGCCATTGCCGTGGCCGCGCCAGCGACCGGAGTGGACCGGGATCCATAGGTCCCAAGCCCGTAAGGCGCGGTATCCGTGTCACCCTCTTCCAGCGTGATGTCATCGGCGGGCAGGCCGATTTCACTGGCGATGATCTGGGCAAAGGTTGTGGCGTGGCCCTGCCCTTGACTGATCGTCCCCAGCCGCGCAATCGCTGATCCGGTCGGATGAATGCGAATCTCGCAGCTGTCGAACATCCCCAGCCCGAGGATATCGCAGTTCTTCACCGGTCCGGCTCCGACGATTTCCGTGAAATGCGTCAGGCCGATGCCCAGCAGCTTGCGCGTTTTTCCTTCCTTGAAATCCGCGATCCGCTGCGCCTGTTCCGCCCGCAGACCCTCATAGTTCACAGCCTTCAGCGCTTTGTCCCAAGCGGTGTGATAATCGCCCGAGTCATATTCCCAGCCCAGCGCGGATTGATAGGGAAACTGATCTGCCTTGATGAAGTTGATCCGACGCAACTCGGCCGCATCCATGTTCAGCTTGATGGCCAGAACCTCGATCATGCGTTCGATGAAATAGGCGGCTTCGGTCACGCGGAAGGAACAGCGATAGGCCACACCGCCCGGCGCCTTGTTGGTATAGACACCATCCACCGCCAGATAGGCAGTCGGGATGTCATAAGACCCGGTGCAGATATTCATGAACCCGGCAGGGAATTTGGTCGGGTCGGCACAAGCGTCGAAACCGCCATGATCCGCAGTGGTGTGACACCACAATCCAGTGATCTTGCCTTCCTTGGTGGCAGCAATCTTCCCCTGCATCCAGTAGTCGCGGGCAAAGGCAGTGGACATCAGGTTTTCCATCCGGTCCTCGACCCATTTCACCGGCTTGCCGGTAACGATCGAGGCCACCACCGAACACACATAGCCTGCGTAGGCCCCCACCTTGTTGCCAAACCCACCACCGATATCGGGGCTGATCACGCGGATATTATGCTCGGCCAGCCCCGAAATCAGCGACACTACTGTCCGGATTGCATGAGGGGCCTGGAACGTCCCGTAAAGCGTCAGCTTGCCAGTCACCTTGTCCATCGACGCCACGCAACCGCAGGTCTCAAGCGGGCACGGGTGGGTGCGGTGGTAATAGATCATCTCTTCGGCGACCACGTCAGCCTCGGCCAGCACGGCTTCGGTCGCGTCCTTGTCGCCCTGTTCCCACGTAAAGATGTGGTTGTGATGTTTACGCGGTCCATGTGCGCCTTCGGTCTGACCTTCCAGGTCTTCGCGGAGCACCACGTCCGACTTCAACGATTCGAACGGGTCCGTGATGACTGGAAGCTCTTCGTATTCGACCTCGACCAGTTCAACGGCATCTGCCGCGACATAGCGGTCTTCGGCCACGACATAGGCAACTTCCTGGCCCTGAAACAACACCTTGCCATCGGCCAGCACCATCTGCTTGTCACCGGCCAGTGTCGGCATCCAGTGCAATCCCAAAGGCGACAGGTCTTCGGCGGTCAAAACGGCGATCACGCCGGGCAGTGCCAAGGCCGCCTCTTTGTTCACGCTGACGACGCGGGCATGGGCATAGGGGGAGCGCACAAAATCGCCAAACAGCATCCCGTCCAGCTTGATGTCATCAACGTAATTACCCTTGCCTTGAGTGAAACGCACGTCCTCGACGCGCTTTCGGGTGCAGCCCATACCTTTAAGGTTGGCAGCGCGTTCTTCGGGGGTCAGGGTCTGGTCGGTCATTCCGCGGCCTCCTTCTGTGCATTGAGCAAATCAGCCGAGGCCGAGATCGCTTTGACGATATTCTGGTATCCCGTGCAGCGGCACAGGTTTCCGGCCATGCCGAAACGGATTTCCTCCTCGGTCGGGTTCGGGTTTTCCTGCAGCAGACGATGCGCCCGGGTGATCATGCCCGGCGTGCAGAACCCACATTGCAGCCCGTGATGTTCGCGGAACATTTCCTGCAACACTCCAAGGCTGCCATCATCATTGGTCAGCCCCTCAACGGTTGTGATCTCAGCACCGTTTACCTGCGCTACAAAGGCGGTGCAGGATTTGACCGACTTGCCGTCGATATCCACCGTGCAGGCACCGCAATGGCTGGTTTCACACCCGATATGCGGGCCGGTGATTTTCAGATCTTCCCGCAGGAAGTGGATCAGCAGCGTGCGCGGCTCGGCCAGACCTTCAACCTGCTTGCCGTTTACGGTCAGTTTGACATGCATTTTCGACATTGGTTCCCTCCCCCTCAGCCCGCGCGGCTTTGCGCACGGTCGATGGCGCGGCGCAGCACCACGGCTGCCACGTGTTTCTTGAATTCGACGGGGCCGCGATTATCAGCGACCGGATCGATTGCGTCTAGCATTGCGGCAACGCACCCTTCGACATCACCCCCGGCCAGCGCGGTGCTGGCCTCATCCGACCAGATGGGCGTGTCGGCCAGATTGGTCATCGCAACCGAGGCCTGACCGTTGCCAACCATCACAGCCGCCGCGGCGGTCGCATAATCCCCTATCTTGCGCTTCTGCTTTTGATAGGCCTGCCCCACGCCTGCACCCGGTACAGGGATCGAAATCCGGATCAGGATTTCTTCGTCTTCGCGGGCAGTGAAATACGCGGCCTCATAAAAATCACGCGCGGCAACTGTCCGGTTCCCGTCCGGGCCGGACAATTCGAACGAGGCGTTCAAGCATTGCATCAGACCCGGCATGTCATTGCCCGGGTCACCATTGGCTACATTGCCACCGACAGTGCCCATGTACCGCACTTGCGGATCCGCAATCTGAAGTGCCGCCTCGCGGATCAGCGGAATGGCTTCGGCCAGACCGCTGTGGGTGATCAGTTCGTGCTGCGTGACCATCGCGCCCAAAGTAACGGTGTCAGGCCCGACCTCTATCCCCTTTAGTTCTTCAATGGCCTGAAGATCGACCAGATGACCCATCTCGGCCATCCGAAGCTTCATCATCGGGATCAGGCTGTGCCCACCCGCGATCACGCGCGCCTCGTCGCCATATTCCTGTAGAATGCCGATGGCCGAGGCAATGTCGCCTGGCCGGTGATACTCAAAGCCGGCTGGTATCATGTTTTTCCTCCCTGGGTCCGGGCGATATGCCTTGGGGGACCTGAGGTAAGGAAAGAACGGTGGATTCAACTGATCCAGTTAAGGAAAACGGAGCGCGAGGCTTGTTTCACGAAATGCGAAAGAACTGCACGAGTTGCGCCTACACCCCCAGTGCTTCGCGAATATCTGTCAGGCGGGACCGGCTGACCGGTACCTTGCTCAACGCGTCAACACCATCGAAATAACAGGTGCCGTTGTCCTTGTGACGTTCAAAGCGCGAGACGTGTTTCGGGTTCACCAGATAACTGCGATGCGCCCGCAGGAACCCTTCGGGCAAAAGCCGCGTTTCCGCATCGGTGATCGACCAGGGGCAGAACAGTTTCTCTGCATCCATATAGAGAACCGTGTAATGCCCTTCGGCCCGAATTGCGGCGATCCGGGCGGGATGAGCAAATAAGGTCTGGCCTTCGCGCTCATACGGAACACCAGCGCGCATTGGGGCGGGTTCCAACACAGGTCCCGAGGCAAGTGCAGTCACGGGCTTTGGCTCTATGAACGTGATACCGGTCAACAGGAAAGCACCACAGATCAGAAAGACGGATACCGTCACCCCCATTGCCAAAACCTGATTATCCAGCGCAGGACCCGCACCACCGAGGCTGTCGCTCGCGACGAAATCCGTAAGGCCCGTGGCAACAAAATGCATGGTGAACACCGCCAGCCCGAAACAAACCGTGCCGAGCAGGATGTTTCGTTGAGTCCGGTTGCCATAAGCCACCCAAATTGCAGACACCGACAAGATTACCGATGCCAGCGCTGACAGAGCAACGTCGAAAACATCATAGACGGGGCGGCAAAGCTGCATACCAGCCATCCCGACATAGTGCATCGCGACGATGCCCAGTCCGACAACCACACCAGATCCGATCATCGTCTGAACCGAACGCGGTCGGAAATGCAGCAGCAGCAACGCCAGCCCTACCATCAGGATCGCGACCAGTGCCGACATCAGGGTGATCAGGGCATCATAGTAGAACAGGATTGGCAGTTGCAGCCCCAGCATCGCCACGAAATGCATCGACCAGATGCCGCCGCCCAGAATGACAGCGGCCAATGCCACCACGAACTTGCGTCGCTGGCTATCCAGCCTGGACGCGCCATGCGTCAGGTACAGACCCGTGAACCCGGCCATGAGCGCCACGGCAAGCGAAGCCACCACCAACCAAGTGTTGTGAGAGTAGTCCAGCATTTGGATTTGAACGCCCTCCCCGACGCGAGGATGACGTTAGCAAACCGAATTGATTGCGACAATTCACAGTTAGCAACAGCAGGGCTCAGACCTGTTTCTGAGCCTCTGCATCGTCCGCGACCTCTACGGCATCCACTGTGACTTCAACCACATCGTCGTCTTCCGCAGGCTCGACTGTTTCGGGTTCTTCAGTCTGGTTTTCAAGTGCACCGACGATCAGGGGCAACATGTGAACCCCAGTTGCTGTTGAAATCTCGGGTGTCTGTGGCGTCTGCCAGCTGAGCGTATCGAAGCTGTGGCAGTTCTGACAGACAGGTCCCCATTCGGGTTGAATGTCATGACAGTTGTCGCACACCCATTGCGGGCCGCGCGGCGCGTTCAGTGCCTTGGCAAGCCAACCTTGGACAACAGCGTCCGTGGCACCCTCGCCGCGCTCAACGGCAGCCATCAATGTATAGGCCCGCGCATCACCTCGTTTTTCGACAACATCACCCAAGGCACGGCGGGCTTCGGGAAAGTCTTCGGCCACAATGTTCAGCTCGGCCAGGATCAAACGAGTTTCCATGTTTTCAGGATGAACGCGGGTCAGTGCCGTGAAACGCCTGACCCTTTGTTCCGGGGTTTCATCCGGCTCGATCTCGGCAAAGGCATGGGCCAGATCCGGATGCGGACGAACCTCCCACGCTTTTTTCAGGATCTTGGTCGCTGCCCGGGACTTCCCCTTGGCGATATACGCGCGGGCCGCCATTGCGGCGGCAGGCACCAGATCGGGCGACAGGCGATTGGCTTCGATCGCGCGCTCCTGTTGCTCGACAGTTGCGCCCTCATCCAGGATTCCTTTGGCTTCGGACAGTGCCAGAACCGCATCGCGGCGTTTGAATACGTCGCGCGGCAGATACCCTGCTTTCAATTTGGACGTCAGCGTCGACCGGGCACCGGCCCAATCCTGCGCCTTGGTCTGCAAATTCAGCAGAACATCCTGTGTTTCTTCGTGGCGCGGTTTGATGGCCAGTGCCTTTTCGGCCAGCTTGCGGGCGGTTTCATCATCCCCTTCGGCAAGCTTCTGTTTCATGATACCACGCACCCCGACAAACCGGGTCGCACTGTTTGTCACCAGTTTCTTGTAGGTGTCCGAAGCTTTCTTGGTGTCACCCGTCATCTCGGCAGCCTGCGCCACCAGTAGATCCGTCAGTTCCGGCTTGTTCAACAGCTTTTCGGCTTTACTGGCCTTGGTCATGGCAATGCGCCCCTCGCCCGAGGCCAACGCCATCAACCCATCGGCCAGCGCCTGATAGCCGCGCTGTTCCCGGCTGCGGTCGAAATAACGCGACAGGGCGGTTTCGTCGCCGTTGAGGAATTTGAGCGTCGCAACCAAAAGGCTGAGCAGTTTGAAGAACAGCCAGACCGCAAATACCAGAACACCCAGCGCAATCACCGACTGAAGCGGCCCAAGGGTGAATTCCGTGCCCGCGACCGTGATCTGCACCCCACCACTGGTTTGCATCAGGAAGTGACCGCCCAGCGCCAGCAGGCCGATAATCGCAACAAAAACGAGGATCTTAAACAATGACCACAGCATGGCAGGTCCTTCAGTTCGAGTTCAGGCTGGAAGCCAGCGTATTCACGGCGTCAACGGCGGCGGCTCGTATCCCGGCCGCCTGCTCCCAATCGGCCATCGCAGCCCGCGCCACTTCGGGAAGTGATTTCAGTTCATTCAACGCTTTGGTCAGGTCGCCATCTGCCAGCGCAGCCTGCGCGCGCGACAGAACAGCGTCTGGACCATCACCTTCCTGAGGCGTGACGGAACGGGCGCCCGTTTGGCGTTGCAGGAAGGCGACCAAACCCGTTCCTTTTTCAGCCTCGCGCGCCTCGGCCAATGCATCTCGCGCCGCAGGCTCGAACGACGCCCGAAGCGCGGTCAGTGTTTCCACGCCTTTTTCCGACGGGCCGGACAGGGCGTCCGGCACATTCACGCCGCCTGCCTTCAATTCAGCAACCAGTTCCGAAAAAGGCTGGCCGGTATCCAGCTGCCCACGCAGGCGCGCCAGAGTGGCAGCATTCGTTGCGGCTTGTGCTTCTGCCGAGGCTTTCGCTTCAAGGGCCTGAGCGTCCGAAACCATTTTTTCGACTTCAGCCCGTTGCGCTGCCAGCGAATCCTGAAGTTTCTTCAGTTCCGCCTCAAACGCGGCGGTTGCCTCGGGCGAGGCAGTGGAGGCAATCGGGGCTTTTTCCAGCGCAGCGATCCGGTCCGTCAATGGCGCGACCTGACCGGACAGCGCATCGACCGAGGATTTTACCGTGCTCAGGTCGCCTTCAACCGGTGTCAGCTTGTCCGACAACGTTTTGACCTGATCTGCCAGTCCAGACACATCAGGGCTGTTTGCAAGCGCCTGTGACAGTTTGGCGATCTGGTCCGACTGCTCTGTCAGCTTTGCTTCCAGCTCTGCCAGCGCTCCCGAGTTGTCCGGGCTGGTTGGCAACAGCCCTCCGTTGCCCAGCGCGAAACCTGCAACGGCAGCCAGCGCGCCCCCCAACAGGGCCGGAACGAAACCGCCACGTTTTTCAACTACGCGTTCGACGGTCTTTTCAGTGACCGGGGCTTCGGCTTCGGCTTCGGCTTCGGCTTCGGCTTCGGCTTCGGCTTCGGCTTCGGCTTCGGCTTCGGCTTCGGCTTCGGCTTCGGCTTCG
>NZ_JBQERO010000015.1:0-88875 GCF_056535125.1 Ruegeria sp. O4
CTCCTCATGGCCCTTGCCGGTGGGGCAGATAACCGAGACCAGCGCGCCTGCGGCAGCCAGCGTGCGCGCCTCCATCCAGACGCGGCGGTCGAAGGGCACGGGCAGGTTTTCCACCACGATCAGAACCTTCAGCCCTTTCAGCGGCTGGCTCTGGCGCAGCTCGTCGAACGAGATCGGCTGAACGGCGGACACAGGGCTAGTCATATTCATAGGTTCTTATCACCTCTGCATCGCCAAGGTTCAGCTCGTTCACGATCCGGTTCGATCCGACCACCAAATTCCATGGCCCGGCCTCGGCCGTGGCGCGATCCACCAACAGGCGGCCCACATTGGGCAGGTGGGTAAAGGCATAACCCAGGTTCTGCCCCCGCAGATCGGCAGGCTTGATGGCCGGATCATAGACCGACAGCTGATACCCAGCCTGCAGCAGCCGCCGGGCAATATCGACATTGGGGCTTTCGCGCAGATCATCGGTTCCGGCCTTGAAGGCCAGCCCCGCCATCAGCACCCGACCGCCTTCGGGCAGCCGCGCCATGATGTCCTGCGCCTGATAGGTTTTATGCGCCTGATTGGTCTGCAACAGGCTGTCAATCAGATGGGTATGGGCCCCCACCTCACCCGCAATATGCTGCAATGCACGCACATCCTTGGGCAGGCACGAGCCCCCGAACGCGCCGCCCGGACGGGTGTAATAAGCCGAGATGTTCAGCTTGGTGTCCGAGACGAAAATCTCGTGCATGGTTTTGGCCGACACGCCCATGCTGTGGCAGATACGGCCGATCTCATTGGCGAAGGCCACCTTGGTGGCATGCCAGGTGTTGTCGACGAATTTGGTGATCTCGGCCTCTTCAAAAGCGGTGTAGAACACCGGCGCGTCCAGACCCTCGTGCATTTCGTCCATTACCGCCGAGCGATTGCCATCGGCTGTACCAACAACGATCTTGGGCGGGTTGAAGAAATCATCCACCGCCGACGCCTCGCGCAGAAATTCGGGGTTATAGACGATCTCGACCGCCTGCGCCGTTCGCTCGCCCAGATAGCTTTGGAAGATCGGCTCGATCAGCTGCCGCACGGTGCCCGGCCGGAAGGTTGACCGATACGCCACCGTCAGAGGCCGCGCCCGATCCGGCGATACGGTTTCGGCAATCTGACGCGTCACCTCGGCCACAAAGCTCATGTTATGCGAGCCATCGGTGGAACTGGGCGTGCCCACACAGACAATGGCCAGATCGACATCCCCGAGATCCGGCATCTCGACCACGGCCCGGATCAGATTTTTCCCAAGCGCCTCGGTCAGCAACCCGGCCACTTTCGGTTCCTTGATCGGGGGCTGGCCTGCGTTGATTTCGGACACCTTGTCGGCATTCACATCAATGCCGATCACCTCGTGCCCTTCACGGGTCAGACAGCACGCTGCCGTGAACCCCACATACCCCAAACCAAAAATCGCAATCTTCATACTGTCATACCGTCTTGAAAACAGGCGCCGGGTCCAGAAAACACCGGGCTCTTCTACTTGTTACCCTTGCGCAGTCAGAATCCAATCTGAGACACTGAGGCGAAACTTCATTTTGCTATGTAATATTCTGTGCCGACTCGCCGCGACGGTACTGATTGAAACATGGTGTACCTCTCTGAAACTGGAAAAACATGCGATTTCAACACAAAAATATACTTACAGGTTTGACTAGCAGCCAGCCGACCAAATTCCTAGAACAGCAAGTGCGGGTTTTTTGAAGTGACACCGAGGGTAGTCAGATTAGAAACATTGGTGCGTTGATAAGGTTTTTGTTCCGAGTATGGAAAGGCAATGTTTTTGAAGCCTCCAGTTAAAACAGGCGTGAATATCGCCCCAGGCACACCCGATCACAGCGCGACCCTTACCAGGGGGGCCGCAACATTATTTGCATCGGGCGTTTTCAGCCAGTTTCTAGGCGTTTTGACATTGGTTGTGACAGCCCGTCTTCTGACGCCAACGGATTTCGGGATCATTGCCTATTTCATAATCGCGGCCGCGTTTCTGGAAATCGTCCAGCGGGCCGTTTCCATGATTCTGATCCGCCAGCCCGAAATCACTGACGATCACCTGAACACCGTGTTCACGATGCAGGTGCTGTTGGGCATCTTTTCGGCACTCCTGATCTGGGCCAGCGCCCCTCTGATGACATTCTTCGGGCTTGCGGAACTGACATCGCTGATCCCCGCGCTTTGCTTCATTGCCATCGCAAGTTCCATCAAAAGCACACGCTTCCCACTTTTGGAAAGAGATCTCCGGTTCGGTTTCATCGCAGGCGAAGAAACGACCAGCCGAATTGCATACACATTGATGGCCATCAGCCTCACATGGATTTGGCGTGATTATTGGGCCATCGTGGTCGCCAGCGTCATCACTCAGGTCATCAGGGTCATCTGGAGCTTTTCCGTTGCCCCGATGCGACCCAGGTTAACGCTCCGATGCTGGCATGACTGCATTGATGTGTCATCATGGTCACTGGGGGCCCAGATCACCCAGTTTCTGATCAACAACATGCCCCAGATTGTCATCGGCAGCATGCTGGGTCTGGCCGATGCAGGGATTTTCAGGGTCGGCTATCGCCTTGTGATCCTGTTCACCAGCCAGATCATCGGCCCGTTGGAACGAGTGGTTTACCCAAGCCTTGCCAATGCCTCCCGGACCCAGGGCTCCAGCCGGGAAGCCTTCGAACGGGCCAACGCCATCCTTCTGGGGATCATCGTTCCAGCCAGCGTCGGCATGGCCCTGGTTGCCAATCACCTGATCATTGTCGTGGCCGGTTATCAGTGGCTGGCCGCCGCACAGGTCATCTGGGTGCTTGCCCCTTTGAAGGCGATCGAGACACTGCAGGCCAATGTCCGGTCTGCAAGCTATGTCGAAGGTTCTACAAAGCGCCTGTTTCTCCGCAACACGATCCTGCTGATCGCCACAACTGCACTGATGGTGCTGGGATCAAACTATGGCTTTATCGGTGCGATCCTCGGAGCCGGAGCCGGCAGCCTGTTTGCGATCGGTCTGGCGCTGATCATGGCCAAGGATTTCGGAACTGGCGGATTTCTGGCGCCGATCCTGATAGCCTGGCGTACATTTGCGTCAACCTTTGCCATGTTGCTTGCCGTTCTATTTGTCAGCAGCGCCTATGGCAGTGGCGACGCAGTGGGATGGGCTTACGAGACAGCGAAAGACCTGCCGCTGCTGCGTATCCGGTTCTCGGTCAAAGTTCTGGTCGGCGTTTTTGTCTATGTCGGCACGCATCTGCTGCTCTGGCGCCTTGCCGGGAAGCCGAAAGGGTTCGAGAGCCTAGCGCTGGAGCTTGCCGCAAAACTCAAACGCAAGCTGTCCAGGGCGGCGTGATGGCCCCGGTTACGCTGGCCTCACTCTGCATAAACCGCCCGCCTGATCAGGCCACAAGTTCACTTTTGAGCCGCACTATTATGTGATCAATATGCGCAGCCGAAAGGTACTGGTGCACCGGCAAAGATACGGCATTGTCTTTCAGGGCCATCGCCTCGGCCTGCCCTGACCAGTCGAGATTGCGGTTGAAGCCCGCCCACCAGGCGGTGGCACCAATCCCGCTTTTTTGCAGCGCCCGTACGACCCGGTCACGCCCCGCGACCATGATCGGCATATTCAGCGGACAGGCATCGACCGGAAGCTCCGGAACAAGCATGCGTATCTCGGGCAACTCGTTGAAAACATCCCGGTACCGCTGCCAGTTCGACCGCCGGATCGCAATAGTTTCTGCTACGGAATAGGCCCGCAATGGACGGGATGTGAAGACGCTCATCTGTGCGCCGCGCAGCGCCGGGTCGAAATAATAGTGCCCCGGAATGTCTTCCGGTTGATCCCCGTCACTGTGGGGCGGCGGTTCTTGTCGGCCGCGTGTCTTCTGAAGCATGGCCTGCATACGAGACGGCCCCAATACGGTTGCCAAACCAGCGCGCAAAAGTGTTTTGACCACGGCCTTGCCCGGAGCAGGCCGCGGAAACAGATGCTTGGCGCTCAGATCCGGCGCATTGATGACCATGGCCCCACCACCCAGAACAGGCACAAACTTGTAGAAGCAGAAAACCGATACGTCTCCGGTGCGGCCTTCTGCCGGTGAAGCACCGCTGAGAAGGCTCAATGCACAATCTTCGATCATCCGCAGCCCATGCTGATCACACAAGGCCCGCAGATCCGCCAGGCCTGGCTGCAGCACACCAAAATAGTGGATCACATATATCGCCTTCGTCCGCCCGGTAATAAGCGCCGCAATCCGTGCAGGATCGGCGCGCAGGTTTTCCGAAACCGGATACAACCGAACCGAAAGACCTGCATCAATCAGCGGATCGACCTCGGAACCGCAATTATAGGCAGGGGCCAGAACTTCATCCCCGGGCTGCAACCCCAAAAGATCACAAGATGCCCGGATCGCCACGCGGGTATTGTAACTCCAGAACACCGACCGATCCTGAAACAGAGCCTTGTACCCGCCAGCCGAATCCCGGCGGAACAGGTCGGACAACCGCATGACAGGATCACCGCAATACAGCGCATTCCCACGGTCAGTCATTCGATGTCAAACCCAGAGAGCAAAATTTGCCCGCACCCGATCTTGATACAGTTTCGTCTTTCAAGGATTCACACCGTCAAAATATTACCTTAATATACTGATCTAAATAATTTGACTTTTATAGCTACTTTTCGACAACAACGGTCCCCGTACGGTCACGTTTAAAGTGTTCACAGAATGTGGCAGTGGTTAAAGATTTGGAATGTAAGTGGTTAACGAGAGCAAAGCATCATGGTTTCATCGCCGTCCGGCACGAGTACCGAATACGCTGTATCTATCATTATCGTGAACTGGAACACCCGGGAGATTCTTCGGGATTGCCTGGCGTCCATTGCGCATGAGACCCGGCTGCCGCACGAAATCATTGTTGTCGACAACGCCTCCAGCGACGGCTCACCTGAAATGGTGGCCAAGGAATTTCCCCAGGTCCGGTTGATCGCAAATACCGAAAATCTGGGCTTTGCCGCCGCCAACAATCAGGGGCTCGAGATTGCCGCAGGCGCCAAGCTGCTGCTGCTCAATCCCGATACGATCATCCTGGATCGCGCGATCGATGTCATGAGCAACTGGCTCGACGCGCACCCGGATGTCGGATGCGTCGGCTGCCAGATCTTTGAGGACCCTGAAACCATCCAGCTAACCTGCTTTGCCGATCCCGGACCCCTTAGCCTGGCGGTGATCGAATTTGGGCTGAAGCGGCTGTTTACCTGGCCCGAATATGGGGGCTGGGACCGGACAACACAGCGCGACGTGGATGTCGTCTCGGGGATGTTCATGCTGGTACCACGCCCGGTCTTCGAAAAAGTGGGCCTGCTGGATGATGCGTTCTTTATTTATTCGGAAGAAGCTGACTGGTGCCGGCGTATCCGCAATATTGGCAAACGCTGTGTCTTCGCTCCCGAGGCGCGGATTTTGCATCTTGACGGCGGCTCGAAAAGCACCGCGCAGATCAAGTCGCGCATGTATGTGCAAAAGCAGAAAAGCAAGACGATCTACGCCAGAAAGCATTATGGCCGCAGTGGTGAGCTGATAACGCGCACAATCTTCCTCAGCAGCGCAATGTTGCGCGGGATTGCCTTTGGCCTGATCGGGCTTTTGCGGGCCACACCTGATCGCAAGGCCCGGCTGCGCCTGTCCGGAGCGGCAATCCGATATCATCTCTTCGGTCAGGAACCAACGGCATGAGAGATGCCATTTCCAGCAATGCGGATGTTGATCTTGAGTGCATCGAAGCGCCTGCACACAAGCTGAGCACACAAGCCAGCTGGGACAGTTTTGTCTCGGCATCCGGTGCCGAGATATATTTCCTGTCTGACTGGCAATCTGCCTGGTGGGATCATTATGGCAAAACGTTTACCGCCAGCCGGCATCCCGTCAGCTGTATTCTGCGGGACGGTTCAGAGATCGTTGGCGTGCTGCCTTTTTGCGTTGAAACCCTGTGGGCCGGTCCCGTTCCGGTGCGCGTCGCCCGGCTGGCGGGCGTGGATCCTAATTTTGCGGTCATGGAACTGCCCATTGCCGCCGGTTACGAAAACACAGCTCTCAGGGCTGTCATCGAACACCTGACCGGCAATTTGAAATGCAGCGTCGTAAGCCTGTCGCCCTTTTCAGAACGTGCGGGGCAATTGGAAAACCTGCGGGCCCTGAAAGGGTATGGCATATCCATTTTGCGTGATATCAGCACCCGCGGACATACGCTTATGACCCTACCTGATAGCTTTGATGCGTTTATGGCCTCGCTTTCGAAAAGCCGTCGCCGCGAGGTCCGGCGGGACATCAAACGCCTGACACCGGCGGATGAGACCTTGCGCACTGTCAGTTCCACGCCCGAAACCGTCGATACAATGATGGATCGGTTCATCGCATTGCATACGCGACAATGGGAAGCCGCCGGGAAGGGAGGGCATTTTTCTGACTGGCCGGTTGCAGCAGCGTTCTATCGCGCCCTGATGCAGCGCCTGAGCCCGAAAGGCCATGCGGCAATCGATGAACAGTGGCTGGATGAAACGCTGCTGTCCAGCCAGTTGCGTTACACCCTGAACGGCAAGGTGCTTTGGTGGCTCAATGCACGGGAAGTCGATCCTGAATTTGCAAAGACTGGACTGGGCCGCGTCGGTCTGGTCACGCGTGTTGAAGAGCTGATCAATCAGGGTGCGCACCTGATTGAGGCTGGTGCCGGAGAATATGAATATAAACTGAGCTACGGTGGAGATCTGGTGCCGCTTTATAATATCGTTCTGGCACCTGACCGTGCTTCCGCGCGATTACGAGCCCGCGCTCTGCTTTTATGGGCGGATGCACTGCATTTCTTTTACTACCGTGTCTGGTTCCTGAAAGTCCGCCCACGACTGGGAATCCGGCCAAACAGCCTCTGGAGCAGTTGGATACGGATGCAATTATGAACACGACCTTCTCGTTTCAGACAGTCACTGCGGAAGAATGGCCCCGGATCAGTGCCGGTTTTCATGATCTGACATACGAACAGACCCTGACTTATGCGCAGGCAGCGGCACAACGGATCGGTGCAACGGCTGAGTTCATCACCCTGTCGGATCAAGCAGATCAATTGACCGCTGCCGCCTGCCTACGCGTAAAACGCGTGCCTGGCCTGAGGCGCGGCATCGCCTGGATCGCTGCTGGCCCCATGATGTATCACCGCGAACTGCCAGAAATCGACCAGAACCGGCTGGATGCCACATTTGCGTCATTGCGTGCATATGCTCAGGAAACTGGCCATATCCTTCGGTTGCGGTTTCCTGCCTTGCCCTTTTACGACGTACAAACAGTGGATCAATCTGCTGCCGCAGTGGGTTTTCATCCCACCGATCGCTCTCCATCTTATCGGACAGTCATCATCGATTGCGATCAGGACGAAGAAACGTTGCTTAAGGCGCAGCACGGCAAATGGCGCAATCATCTGCGCAAAGCGTTGAAAAGCGATCTGTCACTGGAAAGCGCCCCAATCTCCGAGGCCTCGGGCAGATTTCACAAACTCTACCGTCAGGTGCAGGCAGCCAAAGGGTTTGAGAAACCCAATATCCCCCCGGAATTCTACTACTCGCTTCAGAGCGGTGATTTTTCTCATGAAGCTCTGTTTGCCCAAAAAGATGGTGCCGACATAGCTGGCATGATAATCGGCCGGGCAGGGAATTTCGCGGTCTATCTGTTTGGCGCGACGACAGATGTGGGGCGCCGCTGCAATGCCGGCCATTACCTGATGTGGGAATCCATTTTGAGGCATCGGGGGCGGGGCATAAAATGGTATGATTTGGACGGTATCGACCCTGACATCAACCCAACCGTCACAGAGTTCAAACAACGGACCGGCGGAACGGACTTGCTGGCTGCCGGACCTTACGAATATCGGCCTGCCGGGTTGGGTTCCGCCTTGATAGGCACCGCCGAAACGCTTCATTCCCGTTTGAAAAAAGCACGCCAATGACCACTGGAACGAGCATAATTTTCCACGGCATCGGCACACAGGAGCGTGCCCTGGAGCTGGACGAGGCCCCTTACTGGCTATCCGTCAGTCAATTTGAATATGCGCTTGACCGGATCGCCCAGGCCCCCGATCCAGGCCATTTCACGATCACCTTCGACGATGGCAATCTGTCGGATTACAGCATTGCCCTGCCCGCCCTTGCGGCCCGTAACCTCCGGGCGCGTTTTTTCGTACTCACCGATCGGATCGGACAGGCGGGTTCGCTGGATGTTGAGCATCTTCATACCCTGCGTGACGCTGGCATGACGATTGGCAGTCACGGCCTTGCTCACACGGCGTGGCCCACCCTGGAGGATGCGGCACTTGTTGAAGAGCTGAGCGCCTCACGCGCAGAGCTTGAAAAAATCTGCGGACACCCGGTGACAGAGGCGGGCATCCCCTTCGGGCGCTATGATGTAAGGGTCCTCCGGGCCTTGCGCGATGCGGGGTACACCGCTGCTTGGTCAAGCGATGGTGGCAAATGGCATACAAACAGTTTTCTGCGACCGCGAACCTCGTTGCGTGGTGACATGTCCATACACGAGATAGATGCCACTTTATCCGGTCAAATGTCCCCCCTGAGCCGTTTGCGGCGGGCTCTTGGAATGTCTCGGCGGCGCTGGATGAAGACTGGCTGAACCGGATCTGGCGCTTCGTCTTACTGTTAGCTCACCCGGGGCAATCTGCGGAAACCGCGTATAGCGCATTTTCCTGCCGTCGACTAGTGACTGTACCCTGTCGCCGTCCTGACTTTCCTGATCATCCGTATCAAGAAACCAGATCCCCGCTCCCAAAAGAAACATGAAAAAACAGAAGGTGGAGTCCCACAGATGCACCGTGATGGCGGAAATGCACAAACCCAACAGCGCAATCAGATACCCAAGACGGGCGTCTGCGAGGGCTCCGCTCAGATTCCTGTTGCCGACTTGTAAAAAGATAACCAACACCGCGCCCAGAAGCAGGAACAAGCCGGGAAATCCGTGCCGCAATGCTATCACCAGCCAGAAATTGTCCACCGTGGTCAACATGGCCATCCAGTGGGGTCGCGTATAGTCATTCAACCCGATTCCAAACAGTGGGTTCTGCAGAACATCGTCGGAGGCGAAAGTGAAAATATTGATCCGCGTAAATGCGGTGCCCGGAGTCAAAGTGAAGTGTGTTGCGAAGATCTGAAACATAGTCCGATTGGAACTGACTTCGCCGACGAAGTACAAAAAGGAGAAGATATAGAGAAGAATTTTCCACCTATTCTTCAGGAACCAAAATATCCTGTTCCACGCCATCAGCATCATCTGAAGAATGACATTCATGAAAGCACCCGACGACAGGGAACAGAAGACGGTGCCCCCAACGATGGAAACGAGACCAACCCTTTTGTTAAAGGGTTTATTCCATCCCAACACATACCAGGTAAGTGCAAAAGCCGGTGCACAGAACACTCCGAACAAAATCGGGTGCGGCATCGTTGTCTGAGCGCGCAGCAATCCCAGTCTCGGCGGAAAATACCACTTTTGATAAACACTCATCACCTTCCCAAACAGATTGAGGAGCGGCATCTTACCCGTGACAGCTTCATAAGCGGCGAACGGTAAAAGAACCATAATCAGGATGAAGAGGCATTTCACAAAGAACCGGAACGCATCCAGATTTCGAATATAGGTTCGGGCGATGAAATAGGGGGTCAGGGTTTCAATCATGAACATCCCAATGAACTGCCACAATTCCTGAATGCCGTGATTGACGGCCAAAGTCAGGCTGGCCCAGAAAGCAAAGCCTATTACTAAGAAATCGACCGCCCTTATTTTACCTGCTTTGCCGCTCAGCCATCCAAAAACTGCGGGGAACATATAGAGGAGGAGGATCACGCGATAGCCATTGAGTTTCAGTCCGCCGAGGAAGAAATAAAATGGCATCGCAAAAGATATGACGAGCAGCATCAGGACAAGCGGTTTTGCCATCTGCTCTCTCGTTTTGGCTGATGACACAGCGATCATTCGAATTTCCTGCCCTTAACTCAAGTAACTCTTCAAAAACCAAAAAACCTGGTGACTTTCATGACCACGCCCTTGCCATTAAACACGCCAGCGGAAATCATCCATGTCAGTTTTCATCGAGTGGGATAGTTCTTTGCCAGCGTCGATCCGGCATTCAGGCGATCCATGAGGCTGCCGGGACGCACGCCAAACTCATTGTACCCCCTTTTCCGCCCCAACGCATGGTAGATGAACTGCTGATCATAATACCCTTCCTGAGACGGGTTTTGATCCTGAATCATGGCATTGTTAAGAAGCACCCAATCTCGCTGGTTTTCATACCCCACGATATTTGCCGCTGCGTTCTGTTCGATGACAACGGATGTGGAGTCCGGTGAGATATTGATCACCGGCACAGAATGGCCACCGGGCACATTGATCAGAGAGTTTTTTCTAACCGAAATGTTGTCGGAACCGTAGATAGAAATGCCGTGGACATGGCCGTTATAAATCATGTTGTTTTCAATCAGCACGTTCCGATGCCGCACCTCGGGGTCTCCGATGTCCTTTCCGTCTCCGCCCGCCCAAATCGTCTGTGCAAAGTCGCCCGCACCCACATCGAAAACATTGTCCCGGATCGTGATATTGGCGCTCCCGCTGTTATTGGCCCGTTGAATCTGGATCATGTCGCGGTGATCGCCGACACCGTCGGCCCCGCCGAAGTTATGGATGTGGTTATTCTGAACCAGAATGTCATCGACATTGTCGAACACCAGCCCGTCCGAGCGAATTGAATGCACGTCACTGCCGGTAATCTTTATGCCGTCCGTATTAATGGCGATGACTGCCTTCCACCAAGTAAGGAACTCGGAGTTTGAAATATCGACATTGGCTGCGCGGAATACCAGCAGGCCCGTTCCATATCCGGCTCCATCTTCTGGTGTTCCAGTGCGACTGGCGACATCTCCGCTGAACACTGAGTTGGAGATGGTGATATTCCGGCTATTGCGGACAACAAAGTTAGCGAGGTGATACGGATCTGTGCTTTTGAATGTATAGTCGAACCTGATGCCATCCAGATGGACATTCTCGGCCCCGTCAAGAATGGCGACACTGAAACATGCGAGGTTGGCAGGATCAGCCGATCTGATCACCACCGGCGACGGGTAAGCCTTGCCCAGTTTCAGAGTACCATAGTTTCCGGGTGCAAGCAGATAGACCTCACCGCCACGGGCATTCTGTAAAGCACTTGCCAGCGCGGCTGCGTCGGAAATGGCCTGACCTTGGGCCTGGGCCGTGAATCTGGGTTTGAATTGCTGCCTGTCGCAAGGGCTCTTTGCATGCAAGGCAGGGCTAACGAACAGCAGGATCGTACCTGCCAGCGCAAGAATACGTGATCTGGACATGACGTACCTTTCTGATCTGCGACCGCTCGAAAGCTTAGTCGACCCCCCGCATACTGTCTATTGTGGTGCCCCTCGGATCGCATGACATTTCCGAGCCACCCATCGGTGCTTTTCCGGGGTGGTCCCAATTAAATCTGCAAGTTGTCGTAGCGGCACCGGGCAATTCATTGCCGACACCTACCAGAGATACGCAAGGACGCGCCGGAATAGTGGCAATTATGTGTTCATTGTTGATTAAAGGGAATCAATTACTCAAACAGGCGTCAACCGCCAAGGGAAGTGGAACAATTCCCGGTATTGAGTATCGAGTTCACTCGGAAATGAGCGCACGGGGGCAGGATTGTCCCGATACAGGCAACAGTTTCCAAACATAGCCACATTTCGGCCACTCTGCCGCCTTCGGGCGGCTGTTCCATCCGTCCTGGGTGTGCGGGATCTCGTGCGCTGCCACTCACAGCGCCTATGAAACAGAAGGTGAAATATGTCGACGACAATTACGGTAACCTCTGCGGCAGAGCTGAACCAGGCCTTGTCACAGGCGACAGGTGGGGAAACAATATTGCTTGCGGCAGGCGACTACGGCAAGCTCAGCCTGAACGGTACGCAATTTTCTTCAAATGTAACAATCAAATCCGCTGATCCAAATGCGATCGCAAGCTTCTCTGAAGCGCATCTCAATGGAGCATCGAATGTAACATTCGACACGATCAAATTCGATTACACGTACAGTGCTGGGGACTATCACTTCCAGAACAAATTCAGCGTCACTAACAGCTCGAATATCACATTTCAGAACTCAAACTTTGACGGTGATTTTGCCAGCGGAACCGGAACATCTGCGGATGGCACTGGATATGGTACAGGCCTGATGATCTCCGGATCCAGCAATGTCAATGTCGTCAACACAGAGTTCTCAAAATGGTGGAAGGGCGCCATCTCTCTTAACTCTGACGGGGTGAATTTTTCGGGCAATGACATTCATTCGATCCGTTCGGATGGGCTGGTGTTCGACAATGTCGACAACATCCTAGTCGAGAATAACTACATTCACGATTTTGGTGGCGCGGCAGGCGCGGGCGATCACCGTGACATGATCCAGATCCAGCGCGCAAACGGTAGCGGTAGTGACAACATCACCATCCGCAATAACGTTTTTGATATGGGGCAAGGAGACTACACCCAGACCATCTGGTTTGGCGGCGACGGCAAGGATCTCAGCGACCCGAATGTCATTCATCACAACGTCCTAATCGAAGGAAACCTTATTTACAACGGTCACCTGCACGGCATTTCGGTTTACGGCGTCGACGGAATTACCATCACCAAGAACTCGGTTCTGCACGTAGATGAGAAAACACAAACGGGCGGCATCGAGATCCCACTCATCTTTGTCTCGAACGGCTCCAGTAATGTCACGATCACCCAAAACATCACATCGCAGATTCTGGGGCATAATAGCCAGTCGGATTGGACTGTAACTGATAATGTCTTGATCAAGCCCACGGAATACGACCAGCACTTTACCTATCAGGCCACGGCGCAGACGGATGGGTACAATCAATATATCGTCATACCGGGAAGCCAGGCAGATTTGTTGGGTGCAGGTTCTGACCTCGCAAACAGCATTTCTGGCACTTACTTCGATTGGCTGAATGGTAACGGATATTCCGGGACCAACACCGGAGCGAGCCAACCCAATATCGGGTTAACCCCACCACCTGATACCGGAGGCGATCAAACCGATACCGGGACGAACCAGCCCGAGGCAGGAGGCGACCTAACCGATACCGGAGAAACTCAAACCGAGACAGAGACGAGTATCCCTGCCGCCGAGCAGCCTCAAACCGGGGCTGAAACCGAAGTCGGAGACCCCATTAACATTGTCGAACCTCAAGGAGAGTTGGTTGTCGACATAAGCAATCAGGACAACCCGGGTGACACCGCACAATCGCCTGCTTCAGAGACCGAGGATACAAGCACTGATCGGTTTGTGTGGAAAAA
Source organism: Ruegeria sp. O4 (assembly GCF_056535125.1). Taxonomy (NCBI): domain Bacteria; kingdom Pseudomonadati; phylum Pseudomonadota; class Alphaproteobacteria; order Rhodobacterales; family Roseobacteraceae; genus Ruegeria; species Ruegeria sp. O4. The sequence goes on from NZ_JBQERO010000015.1 coordinate 13,430, forward strand.
CTCGGGTTTCGGCCCAAAAATGTTCAAAAAGGGAAATCAGGCTGCAAAAATCGATGACGATGACGGCGGGTCCGACAGCAGTTTCATTCAGATGTTTTTGAACCGTGCTGATACCTCACATGAGACTGGAACGGCTTCCGATTCTGAGGGCAGCGGTTTTATTGCCGACAGCACCGACTCTCTGACAACCGGGGGTGATGTGGAATTCTTCGACTCTTGGGCTTCGAATCTATACGCGGATTTGTTTGCCTAATGGCGACAGCCGCCCCCGACTAGAATAACTGTTAATCAAAGCATGGGCGGACCTCTAATTTGAGGCCCGCCCATGCCTTTTTCAGGCCAGCACACTGCAGGACATGCAAAAAGGGTTTGGATAGCACTTGGGAGTTTTTCGCCCCGTATTGTGGCACGCCTTTCAAGACAGGGAGACCCGCAACCAGAATGCAGCAGCTTGGCATTTTATTGTGAAAGAGTATTTATCTCGACACATGATCCTGCATCGGCATCATATATGACAGACAGACGGGCCATGACCTTGCTTACGAGTGAACTTTATTCAATTACAGGACCACGAAATGAAACCTGAGAAAATGCCGGTGACCGCAGCAAGCTATCAAGCTTACCTGAACAGCCCGTACAAAAGCAGCAAGCATTCGACTTACTTCGATGTGTATGACAAGCTTTTCTCTCCCTACATCGGCAAGCCAATTACCTTCGTCGAAATCGGGGTTCTCAGTGGCGGCTCTTTGTTCATGTGGCGCGAGTTCTTCGGGCCGCAGGCCCGCATCATTGGTGTTGAACTGAACCCCGGCGCAAAACGCTGGGAGCAGGAAGGTTTTGAAATTTTCATTGGCAGCCAGAGCGACCCGGCCTTTCTGGAGAAACTTGCAAAGGAGGTTGGTGAAATCGACATCGTCTTGGACGATGGTGGTCATACCTATGAACAACAGATCATAACAACCGAGTGTCTGCTGCCGCATATCCGCGATGGAGGCATGCTGGTCGTGGAAGACACGCATACATCCTACATGGAGGGCTTTGGCCCCAAGCGCCGTTCCTTCGTAAAATACGCCATGAGCATGGTAGATCGTGTAAACCGGCGCTTTTCCAAACTCCTCACAGATGCTGCGGAAAAGCGGGTTTGGTGCATCCGTTTCTATGAATCCTTTGTTGTATTCGATGTGAACCTCAAGGCGACCTCTGTCGTGTCCGTACCAACCGACAACGGCGGGGAAGACCTGAACGCAAAAGACTTCCGCCACGCGGACAATCAGGCCTATGAAAACTTCCTGAAAGCGTCCAAAAGCCTGTCGGCCCTCAAGGTCATCCCCGGTACACGATCCTTGGCCAAGCTGGCCCGACATGCGATATCGCTGCCATCGAACCTGAAGCATGCCCGGAAACTGAAAGAATTTTTCTGAATTTTGACCGCCTTTCCGGCTGAGCGCGTCGCTGATTTGGGATCAGCAACGCTCCAGATCCGTCAAGTCGGGGCGCCGAAGATGCTGCGTTTTGCCACCGGCAAAATAACCCGCTGCAATAGTCAGGAGAACGCCCGCTTCATCCCTTTGGTGATGGGCTTTTCCACCAGTGAAAAAACCAGGCATCCCGCGGCGACGCTGCTGGCCAGACACAAGATGGACAGAACGTCACCATTCACAGGTCTAAGGACAATCGAAGACACTTTATAAAAAGCGGGAATGGTGAGTATCTGGACAAGGTAGATGCTGTAGGATGCATCCCCGAGATAAACAAAAAAACGATTTGAAATCTGCGTCGCAAACAGCAGCCCAAAAACGATAAAGAACGACGGTACACCCCAGATAATGACACGGTTTGTTGGGTCGACCTCAAGTTCACTCGACAGAGAGGCGCATAAAAGAAGCATCCCGAAAACAAATATCAAGACCCCTGTCTTTTCCCTGATTTCAAACCCTTTGTTGTAAAAATACGCGACAGCCATCCCAAACAAGAACTCAAGCGATATAAAATCACCGGACGCCAAGGATACCCCGGCTAGAACCAGGCTGACAACCAGGAAAACATGGATCCACGACCTCAAGAAGAGAGACAGTCCAAAAACAAAATAAAAGAGCATTTCCCATTCCAGGGTCCACCCAACATACACAATCGGCGGCTCACCGAGCACCAGAAGCGAAGAAAATAGGAGCGATGACAATATGATGGTTCCTGAAAGCTCCATGGACCTGAAGATTCCGGGAACAGCGTAATAAACCGCCACAACAAAAAGTGTGATCAGCCAATAAATTGGCACGATCCTTAGAATTCTCGATTTCAAGAACGCGCCTGTGTGCCGCTTTTTCTGCATTTGAGTGTGCAGCATGACAAAGCCGGATATCACGAAAAAAATATCGACCCCATTTGCACCCCACCCGGCCAGGAAGGATAAATAATCGGTGCTTTGTCCATATGTTGATGCCGTCTTGATGACATGGAGGAAAACCACATTTATGGCAGCAAAGGCTCGTAAGGCTTGAATATTATTGATCATCTGTTTCGAGTTTATTATCCGGATAAAATTCTGATCGAACTGGCACGTCACGGATTGAAATGCTGTGACTGCCTCGTCCCTCAGCATTCACTGATTCAAGAGTTATCTGTCCTCCAAGCGACAAATCGATGGTGGCGCATCCTGTCGCCAATGAACGGCCCCATTTCGGCGGTGGACCCCCTGTCCGATGGGCAAGAACCCCGCTGAAAGAATGCCGCGTTCCGACGACAAATTACTGTCACTGCAGTCAATATAAATACGCGTGGTCCCCTCTTCTGCCAGCGTGCGGCACACGTGCTTCAGAATTTCCACATAGTACCCCCGCCCCCGCATATCAGGAACGGTAAAGCAGTGAGAGACCAGAGCACAGTGCTCGGTCATCGGGAAGAAATATACGTTCACGTTTTGCCCGGAGCGGGTTTGCGCAATGGTTGCCGGAACCCCGTCGGAAAACCCGATCCAGACAGACATGCCTTCGTCTAGGTTTCCTTGGACATCCCAGTGGATCTTGTCCTGATTGCGTTTCAGAAAGTCTCTGCTTTGGTCATCAAAATCGGACCAGCTGCGAAAACACTGTACGGTCAATGTGTTTGACATGCCGTCGATCTTCCGGGCTTTGTCGCCACTCATGGCGAAGAGCAGCCTATGCTGTCCGACCACACGGTCCCTAAAAAGCATCCACATTGTCTTGAATCCACCAACAATCCCCACCCGGCGAAAGGATCGCAAGACAAGATTGAGTCGGTGGAAAGATGCCATCAAACGCCCCTGCCTGGTTTTTTCACCTGGACAGCAACAGCACTGGGCTTTCGTTCAATTTCAAGAAGTACGGGCCGCATCCTCTGCAATCTTCCAGAGTAACCAGCGACTAAGAACATACGTTCCACTAACTGCGAACAGGTTGATAAAAGTTCGTTTTCCGGCACTCTGGCAGCTAGGTGCACGGGCGCTCCAAGAGCGTGGGTTCTTTTGAAACTTGGGGTCTTCGAAGCAACTTCTGGACCCTGCATGGAAATACCAAAATTTCCGCGCTTTATCCGCAGGCAAAGTGCTTCCACCCAATCTCGTATTTTGAACGCCACGCATCACCTTTTCATTCTAGCACGAACCTTCCTCAATCAGTGTGGGATGTATAGTACTCTGTATCATCAGTTTGATGAATAGTCGGTCATTTTTTGTATCTCTTCGGAGGCGCGTGTCTAGCAGATCTCATGGCGGCCGCTGGAAATGTCACTATCATCGATGCACGCTGTAAGGTACTTAGTCACGATGAGGAGACACTGGGAATTGAAAATTTGCACGCCCATGCGAAACTTTTTTGAGCCCGGGCAAAAATCATGATCACCTGTGTCCTAACGCACGGGAAAAGGTACGCGTTATGACGCTGTTAAACATGGGCACACCCGCATTTCCGTCTCGAGGAAAGAGACCGGACCAAGGTGCTCCAACTTTGAGTGTCGTTGTTCCTATGTTCAATGAACAAGATGTTCTGCCGGTTTTGTTCAAGCGTTTAGAACAGTCCCTCGACCATCTTGGAGAAAGTTATGAGATCATCTGCGTGAACGACGGCAGCACAGATGCAACTGCCAGACTTCTGGCCGCCGCGCATGAACGCGACGACCGTATCAAGGTGCTGAACTTTTCTCGCAATTTCGGCAAGGAAATAGCCTTGACGGCAGGGTTGGATGCAGCAGCAGGTGAAGCTGTTGTTCCGATTGACGCGGATTTACAGGATCCGCCGGAACTGATCGAAAAATTTCTTGAAAAGTGGCGTGAAGGGTTCGATGTCGTCTATGCTATCCGGCGTCACCGCGACAGCGATACCGCGATGAAACGCTGGTCGGCACTGAAATTCTACCAGGTCATCAACCGGCTTTCAGGCGTACCGATACCCGCCAATACCGGAGATTTTCGCCTTATGGACAGGCGGGTGGTTCAGGCTGTAGGGCAGCTGCGCGAGCACAACCGCTTTATGAAGGGCCTTTTTGCCTGGGTCGGGTTTCGGCACACTGAAGTGGCATATGACCGCCCCGAACGTGCCGCGGGACAAACCAAGTTCAACTACTGGCGCCTTTGGAACTTTGCGCTGGATGGTATTACCGGTTTCAGCACGGTACCGCTCAGGATTGCAGGCTATGTCGGAATGCTGACTGCGTTGGCTGCGATCATCTACGGTACTTTCCTGATCTCGCGCACCCTTATTTACGGGGTGGATGTGCCTGGCTATGCCTCATTGATGGTTGCTGTGCTGCTGATCGGTGGCCTGCAGCTTGTCGTGCTGGGTGTGATCGGGGAGTATCTGGGACGGCTTTATGCAGAGGCTCAGAAACGCCCGCTTTATATTGTCGAAAGTAGCCTGGGATTAGGGGATCAGACTCACTTCCCCACCGATAGGCGACCCGATTAATCTGCAAACCGCATAGGTTCATCAAGCGCGGTCATATCCCCCAAGCCGGACCACCAGAAAGTTACCTCGGGATGGTCAATTCCCGGCATCGGGTTCGAAAAGCTCGGCGCTGGCTCGCAATCTTTTGATTTTGAGGGCCCGTTTATAATTATTCAGGACCTCACGTCGCACATCGGCAACGTTGGATTGCCCAACATCGGGCCATGTAATCAGCCAGACTCGAGCATCGGGGTTACGGCGCAGGGCCTCTCCATAATCCTGAACAATGAATTGCCCATCATTGATATAATAGAACAGTGGCGTATCAACCCAATCGCGGTCCCGCAGGAAAACAAGATCACTGCCCGTCATTTCTAGTCGCATGGCCTTCGCAATACCCTGATAGTCGTTAGGAGAGCCCGGCTTACCAGCAGCGTAGGGAATACTGGCTGCAAACACCAACACACACAGGCTGATCAACGCCAGCCTGAAACGGTGATCCTTGAACAGCCAGACTGCACCCGCCGCGCACAGGATCAGCAGATAAGGCACGAAAAGAAGAAAAGCCCTGGGGGCAAGGATAGAAACTTTGTAGGATATTGCGAACAAGATCAGCGGAGAGCCAACCGCGATCAGCAACAAAAGCAGTGTCCGTTCCTGAGGAAAATACAGTGTGTTCGAGGGCAATCTGGGCACAATAACTCCCCATATATTGCCCAGAACGGGGATGAGCAGCGCCAGAAAGGGTAAAACAGACATCGCCATCAGCGCTTCGGTTCTGCGATGGGCGATTGAACCCAGCCAAAGCATAAAACAGGCCGAACAGACCGCCGCCGACACCAAAACCCATATCGAGATTTTTTGCTGTGGCCCCATCACTGGCGCTTCGCGTTTTGGAGCTTTCAGGCTTGCCACTAAGAGCAACAAGCCGAATCCCAGAACCACCCATGACCAGACCGGTTCGGTCTGCAACGGCGGAGCTGCAAAATCATCTTTTGCAAACAGAAACCCAAAAGAAAAATATTCGAACAGAAAGTCAGGCGAAGGATCAGGAGCCGCACCTTTACGCGCACGATACACCGCATGGGTCAAAGCCGGGGCAGACAAGATAAAGGCAAACGCCTGCACTTGTAGCAACCGGGGGGCCTGCCTCAGACCGATCCGATGTCGGAGTCGCGAACCGTCCGCTCTTGGTAGAGGCAGGACCAGAGCTACCCAGAACACTTGGATCATGATCAGGGGCCAGAATAGCTCAACCGTCAGAACTCCCGCAATAACCGAGATTACATAAGAAATCTCGAGGCCCGGGCGCGGCTTGCGCGTTCTGACAAGACACAGCAAAAGCCACGTTGCCAGCAATGACAGGAAGGCTCCGGCGACGTACATGCGGGCCGTCTGGCTCCAGAACACATGAAAACCATGAAGTGCCAACAGTAATGCAGCCAGACATCCCACAGTCGACCCGAAGATGTTGCGGGCAATCAGAAAAATCAGTGGGATCGAACCTAAGGCAAACAATACGCCGGGAAACCGCAAGGCAAAATGTGACGTTCCAAAAACCTTAGTCCAGCCTAGCATGGATACATACCAGCCCATTGGATGCGGTTCATCATGGAAATGCCACCAGATAGTTTCGGCAAGGTTATGGCGCGGTGGCGGCTCGGAAATACCGGAAACCAAATCTATACCGGGGACATAGATTTCCGGATGGGACATACTGCGTAGCTCAATCCCCCAAAGTCGCAGTATCAGCGTCAGCAAAACTGCAACCAGCAACCCGAGAAAGACAGCACCTGTCCGATACTCTCGCATGCCGGGAAAAACCGAACCTTTTTCTGACATCTTCATAAACAATCCAACTTCTGGCGCGCTACGATGCCACAGAACCAATCAACTTGAGCTAAATTCCCCCTCCAGACCGCTCTGCCGAGGTATATTTGCGCCAACATGAAACATAATTGCATATACTTGGAAATTGTTTCGTTAAACTGCGAGCATCTACAGAATTAGTTCCTGCTAACCCAAAAATTGATATGAGTGAAAAGAAATGAGAACTTTGTCGTATTATCGACATAAGTAGAGTGGGTTCTGCAAAACTCCGCAAAGCGTTCGGGGCATAGTTGGATGGTCAGGTTTTCTTTTGGCGTTTTGACGGGGGTGGCGGGTGTCATATTGGGACTGCTTTTACCAGCCAGCCTTTTTACCCAAGTGCTGCGCGGCACAGATACCGTAACTGATCCAGCCTTTGCTCAGGGGATTTGGCTATTCAAGGCCGGGCTCATCATCATAGGAATATATCTTCTGTTATTGCGGTTTCTGCCGATTGGTCGCCCACTGTCCCCACAACGCTGTGAGATTTCCCCCGCCAGTTCAACTCAGACACTGATCTTTGGCCTTCTGTTGGTGTGCGCTACCGCTTTGCGGCTTTATCGGCTTGATACTGGCATCTGGTATGATGAAATTCTGACATCCGTAAATTACATGCCCCTCACAATCGGGCAGATCGTCAGCACCTATCACGATGCAAACAACCATGTCCTGTTTTCGGTGCTGGCCCGCCTGTCCTTGTCGGTCTTCGGTGACGGTGTCTGGGTCTTGAGATTGCCTGCGGTCGGTTTTGGCATTGCTGGCATTGCCGCTATTTACTTTTTTGCCCGCCGTGTCGGCCCGACTCGCGAGGCTCTGTTTGCGGCAGCACTGCTGGCGTTTTCCTATCACCACATCTGGTTCAGCCAGAATGCGCGTGGTTACACCGCATTGCTGTTCTTTGCCCTGCTTTCCAGCACTTGGTTTCTGGACGCCATGCGTCAGGGATGCCCCCGCAAATGGGGGCTGTATTGCCTTGCCGTGGTACTGGGAGCATATGCGCACCCAACCATGGGGCTGATGGCGCTTGCGCATTTTGCAATCTGGGGCACCGCCTGGTTCCAGCAAAACGAGCAATATAAGCGCTATCGCTGGAACGGGTTGTTTTGTGGTTTCATCCCGGTGGGTCTGTTTACGTTTCTGGTCTATGCTCTGGTCTTGCCCAGTATGGTCGGCGGGGCGCTATTGAATTCTGGACTGAAGGGCGAAGACAACGAGTGGACCAACCCTTTTTGGGCGTTGGCGGAACTGTTCAGCAGTCTGCAGATCGGGTTGGCCAGTGCTGGTGTTGTGATAGCCGCCGGCCTTGTCTTTACGATTGGTGCCATCAGCTTTGCCCGAACGCGACCGGCCGTTGTGGCGTTGTTTCTGATCCCGGTTGGAGTCGGGTTCATGGTGATGACCAGCATCGGGTATACTCTGTTTCCACGGTTTTTCTTTTTTGCCTTTGGGTTTGCAATCCTCATTGTGATCCGCGGGGCCTTTGTGACCGGCCAGTTGGCGGCGCACGCGGCGCAATTACCCACCCCGGCCATGAAATGGCTGCCAGCACTGTTGTGCTCGGTTATCTTGGCCGTATCTCTCTTGTCCCTCCGGCACGTGTATCTGCCAAAACAGGACTTCGGTAGCGCCATCGATCTGATTGAAGGCGACCGGCAGCCCCAGGACACGGTTCTTGCTGTCGGGATCGCAGGATTTCCGTTCAATGCATACTATGACAAGGGATGGGATGTCATCGAAACGACCGATGATCTGGATCGCCTGGCCTCGCAGTCAGGCAGAACCTGGTTGGTCTATACGATGCCGGTGCACGCCCGGACCACATATCCGAGAATACTGGAGAGGGTCAAAAAGGAATACGCTACCGTTGCGCGGTTCCGGGGTTCGCTGGGCGGGGGAGACGTGGTGGTCAACCTAGCAGATCCGACTAAGGCCCATGCCACAGAAAAGAGTGCAAGTACTGTAAAGGATAACGATTGAGATGTGCGGAATATGCGGAATCCTGCAGGTCGACCCGGCGGCTGATCACCCCGAAAAAGAATTGATCACGGCAATGGCAGCAACGTTGGCCCATCGTGGACCCAATGATGATGGCGTCTGGCTGGACGAGGACGTTGCGCTGGGTTTTCGGCGTCTTTCGGTGATTGACCTATCTTATGCCGGTCATCAGCCAATGACAAACGAGGACGGCACTGTGGTGATTGTCTTCAATGGTGAAATCTACAACTTTCAGGAACTGAAAGAGAAATACCGCCTTGAAGAGCGCAGCCATGTCTTCAAGTCTCGCACGGATACCGAGGTTCTGATCCATCTTTACGAGGAAATTGGACTCGACATGATTCCGGAACTCAATGGGATGTTTGCATTTGCGATCTGGGATACGCGCAGTAAATCATTGCACCTGGCACGCGACCGCTATGGGATTAAACCCTTCTTCTACCAGAAAGATAATCACCATTTTCGCTTTGGCTCTGAGATCAAGGCGATCATCGCCGATGACCGGGTTGTGCGGAAACCATCGATGCAGGCCCTACATGATTTCCTAACCTTCAACTACATTCCAGGAACCCAGACAGCCTTTGACGGTATTTCCGAAATACCGCCGGGGCATCACATGACTGTCACCTGCGACGGCGCAGTAACGACGCAGCGGTATTGGGATCTGAACTTCCACGTTGATCCCGGCATAACCGAAGAAGTGGCGATTCAAAGGTCTTATGACCTGATGGATAAAGCTTTGCAGCGGCGCCTGGTTGCAGATGTGCCGATTGGCGTGTTCCTGTCAGGGGGGCTGGATTCCAGTACACTGGTCGCACTCATGCACAAACATGTGGATGAACCGATCCACACCTATTCCGTCGGGTTCGAAGATCAGAGTTTCAATGAGCTGCCCTATGCCCGAATTGTGGCCGAAAAGTTTAACACCAAACACCGAGAGGTGACGGTCACGGCCGATATGGTGCGGGACATGTTGCCAAGGTACCTGAGCTTCATCGACGAACCATATGGGGACGGGTCTGCAATACCGACGTATTTCATCAGCGAACTGGCCAAGGATGAAGTGGTTGTCGTTCTATCGGGTGAAGGCGGCGACGAGGTCTTCGCCGGCTATGATACACACGCAGCCTACAACATGTACAAACAAGCCCGGAAGGTGCCCGGTTTCATTCGGAACGGCGTGATGAAGCCTCTGGTGAACTGTCTGCCCGTGTCGGACAAGAAACTCAGCTTTGAATTCAAGGCCAAGCGTTTTTTAGGCGGGTTGGATCTGCCGCCGGAAGAAGCACACCTGTGGTGGCGGATTGTCTTGGGAGAAGCTGAAAAACTAGACCTTTACGCAGATGGTTTGGCGGGCACCGAATCTTTGCAGCCTTCGGTGCGACATTTCCAGGCGGCTTACGAACACTGTGGTGCGGAAGAGATCCTGTCACGATTGATGTATATCGATTCAACCATTTTCCTGCCCGACGACCTGATGATCAAAAATGATCGGATGACCATGGCGCATTCTCTTGAGGCCCGGGTGCCCTTTACCGATCCGGAACTGACCGGTTTTATGGCTACAGTCCCTTCACATCTGAAAATGAAGAACCGGCGCAAGAAGCATCTTATGCGGCTGGCAATGGAGAACGATCTACCCGACAGCATTCTCAACAAAAAGAAAGTTGGGCTTGAAATGCCCTATTCCCGCTGGCTCAAGACCGAGCTCAAGGATCTAATGATGCGCTATCTCGGACCCGAGAATATTCGGCGCACAGGCTTGTTTCGGGTTCAGGCATTGCAGACGCTGATCGATGACCATCTAACCGGAAAACGGGATAATGGCCGCCCGCTCTGGGGTCTCTTGAACTACATGATGTGGTACGAGCTTTACATCGACACCTAGCCCGGTTTGCGAAACACCCAGAGCGTCGAAACCACATAGCTGACGACAAAAGACACTCCGATCGCAATCAGCAGGATGAACCAGAAAGGTAAAGCCGTCACATATCCCAGAACCGCCACTACAGTGAGGCGGGCCAGCAAAGATGACAAAACCGCAATCAGATACTTACCATATCCCCGGAGCGAGATTGTGCCTTCGTCGGTGTGCTCGTAGCTGAAGATATTATGCCCGCAGTAATTGACAAATGAGCCCAGCACAAAGCCGCATATCGAGGCAAAAATATAGGGGGCCGCAAAACCCAACACGAGCAGCAGCGCCAACAGATAATCCGCAGCCGTACCCAGAACACTGATGCTGAGGAACCTGAAGAACAAGCCTTTATCTTTGAGCTCTGAAATCATGGTTTTGAATCTTCAAAATGGTCATTGGCTGGACATAACAGGTCAAAATGGTTTCCATTTAAATAAACTATCAAGAGCAAAGTTAATCCGATGGAAATCTGAGAGCGGTGTATTGCTCAAATCTCCCTCGTTGAGTTCTTAGGGCGTATGACAGGATAAGGTGGTTGTGTTACAAAATAAAATCTTAACTCACTATCTGGCTTTAAACAGAGCCTAGGCGGGACCTTTGTGCTTACAAACGAAACACTCATCCCCTCAGAGCCGGTATGTCTCATAAATCCAAGCGACCCATGCTTTGAAAGCGTTCGATACCAGTCCGACAACCATAGACGCTTCTTGTACGATATATTGGTGCGATAAACCGACCTCGACCTGTATCGTCCTGTTTGCAAACCGGATAATCCGCTCCACATCGTCACGGAGGTGCAAGCAACTAGGGCGCGCGGGCAGTTTTGAACCTTTGTACCGAGGCACTAAAATGCTAACGTTCATGACGATTGCAGGGCTATTGCCCCGCTGCCGTGTATTCATATGAGTTGAAGGTTGGGATGATCATCACCATGCGTATTTTAGTTCTTTTATCCGGGTTCTTTATCATGCCCACGGTCGCAATGGCTTATATCGGACCTGGTGCCGGGTTAGGCGCAATCGGCACACTTATCGCACTTATTGGCGCTGTGCTGCTCGCGATTGTCGGATTCGTATGGTACCCGATCAAGCGCATGATACGACGGCGGAAACCTGTAGACGGGGCATCCGACAATGACCCGAAATCAAACACGTGATCATAGCTGTCGGATTGACCGCCGTAGCTGCCTTTGTGCTAGCCCTAACCGTGTTGCGCCTCATACCGACAGCAATGTCAGCAATTGGTATTGCTTCTGGTGCCGCTGCGGCTATGCGCGACCCTAACCTGAACGAAGAAGCACGCGAAACAGCGGTGCAACGCGCATCGCTGCGCCTATTCGGTTGTTTCGGACAAATACTCTGGCGCTTTCTGACAATCCTCGCCATCAGCGCGGCCCCAATCCTGACGGCGAATGCCTTAGGGCTTGCCGAGACTGAAGCCGTCACCGCCTGGCTTTTGCGATGGGATGTGATCATCATCCTGTCTGTTTCTCTGATCGTGCTTTGGTATTTGAAGGGGCGAGTGTGGGCTTCGAGGTAAGATACAGCCGGTCCGAACGGATATTTCACCGGTTGGCTTTTACGAGCCCGTCGGTCCAAATGGTCGCAGCTGATATCGAAGACAGCACGCTGATCCGGCATTTTGAGGGCGCCAATGATCGCAACCCTGTGCTTATTACATCGCTGGCCCGTGCCGGAACAACACTGGTACTGGAGCTTCTGTCCCAACATCCGGACCTGGCCTCTCACACCTATCGCGACATGCCGTTTATTCTGGCGCCGATTTTCTGGGACCGGTTCTTTGGGCGCTTCCGTCGGGACGGAGAAACCCGCGAACGCGCTCATGGCGATGGGGTGCAAATTGGGTTCGACAGCCCCGAAAGCTTTGAAGAAGTGTTCTGGAAGGCACATTGGCCCGATCATTATCGACGTGCACAGCGTATTCCGCTTTGGCAACCACATCATCACGATACGGAAGCGACAGCATTTTTTCGCAAACACATGCAAAAGATTGTGTCCCTCAGACGCCCCGGGAACAGCGCCACGGCACGCTATATCTCAAAGAATAACGCCAACATCGCACGTATCGACCTTTTGACAGAGATGATGCCCGATGCTCATATTCTGGTTGTCTTGCGTCATCCGCTGGAACACGTGGCCTCGCTTTTGCGTCAACATCGAAATTTCGCCGTGCAACAGGCCGCAGATTCGTTTGTCACGCGGTATATGGCGGATATCGGCCATTTCGAGTTTGGAGAACTGCACCGCCCATTCGGATTTTCCGGGCTGTCAGAGCACACAACACCAGACACACACGATTATTGGCTGGCCTATTGGATCGCCGCATTTCGACATGTCGAAGAACGGTGCGAACACGTTCAGATACTACCCTATGAGGCGCTTTGTTCTGATCCCGAACCGGTCCTGCGACAACTGTGTCTGACGCTGGATCTGGATCCGGATGGATTATCCGGAACGACCGAGATGATCCGCCCACTGACACGCAAAACCGATCCCGGGCAGTTTTCACCGGCACTGGTCGCGGAGGCCGAGGCGATCTATGCCTCGCTTGCCACGCGCTCCGGCTACCCGCAGGCGTGTAGTGATCAGGAACAGACCCAGACGGACCGGTTGACATAATCTAGCGGATAGCGCCGTGCCTCTTCTACGAGCGCAGCCGAGCGGGTTCCGGCCACAAACACCATAGACCAGACAAGCTCTCCATCTGGGGTGATTTCGAAAACACGGCCAGACATGCTTTCGGTCACAAGGATATTCCCATTAGGCAAAGTCTGGTGCGTGCCCATTATGAAGCTGAAAAACAACTGATCCTCTGTCTTCGGATAAATCGTCTCGGTCAGACCGGTTGCAGGATCAAACCGAAGAATACGTGCCCCGGCGAAATCGCGCCCAGGCACCATGGCACCACCGCCATTATCAAAAACCGTGATGGTCCCGTCAGGCGCGATGTCCGGATCATGCTGCTGCACCCATGGACCGTGCTGCATCCAGATAATCTTGCCACTGGCTTTGTTAAGCACAGCCAGCGCGTTGAGATTACGCATGGACAGTAGTAAGTCGCCGGCTTCCGAGCCAGGAATTCGCACACTCAGTGCAGGGGTGACAACTTCGATATCATTGAGGTGTACGGGATCTAGATCTTCCGGATTAAGCCCGTAGATGATGTCAAACTCCTGGTGCTCGGCCAACCAGTCGATTGCCGGTTCAAGGATCGGGATATCTTCGATAACGCGGCCCTCCGGATCAATCCGCAGGGCTGAATCGGCATAATAATTGTCGGAATTCAGGATCGCCTCGACTGAGGCACCCGGAAGCATGTATTCCGAAGTCAGTGTTGAAGGATCGCGCTTACTTGGAATCCAGTAGCTTCCATCCGGGTTTTCTGTGATCGAGTGGTGGGTCATCTGGTCAACGGTCCAAATAACATCACCACAAGGGCCAAGACGGACAGTGCCACGCTCTGCGAAGTTGACAAGGACAGAGCCGTCTTTCTCCAGAGAAATCCCTTGCGTGTGATATCCTCCCGATCCATGGGGGATTGCGCTGGCAGGCACGATATGGGTCGGATCAGGCCAGATGGTGTGAAAATCAAGCGGCCACTCACGCAGAAGCGTACCATCCGCGTCGTAAACCCGCGCCTGTATGCCTTCGTCGAACATGCCCTGAACGATCGTAAGCCCGGCCCAACTGCGTTCAGTGTCATGCTTTACCAGGCCAACACCTTCATACCGGCGCGGCATCCACCGGGGGTCACGATACCACGGACCCCGGATCAGTTCTTCTGCCGTATCCTTAACCTCGCGGATTAAAGCTGTCGGTGGCAGGTTCAGAACTGCGACCGAAACGCCCGTCAGAAAAGCGAGTATCGCACCGCTTGCCAGAAAAATGACAAGCCCAAATGCATTCCTGCTCTCCATTACGACATACTCCCGTTAATTGACTGTATCGAATATTTCCCTCAGAGGGCGTGCATCCTCAATGTCATGTTCGATCATCCATGCCGTTTCGGACGCTGACAACTTATGCTCGATCCGCAAAGTCGAGAGCGGCAGGTCAGCCGTCTCGGCAAACCGATAGCAAAGGCCGTTCATCTCGGTAGCTTTAGCTTGCCAGTAAAACTGACTCGATCTTATCCATCGCCCGGCTTCATCCAGTTGGGCTGCAACTATCTGACCAGTACCGGGATCAATGTCGGCGCAGGTCTGGCCGATCAGAACGGCCATCCTATCCGAATAACAAATCGCACCGCGCGCATCCTCCCTCAGTGGAAAACAGATGGATTGAGCTGGCAAAGGTTTCAAATCTTCGAAACAGACAAACAATGTATCCTCGACCAAAAAAACCGATCCCTCTGCCGGAAATCCCATGCATGCCCGCGGTGGGGTCAACACCGACCCGGCGTAGTCAGTCGCACCATAGCGAACCTGAAAAATGGAGTTCATATCCACACCACGATGAAACGTACTTTGGGTTTGAAAATCGCCGAATTTCAAAGACGGGGACCAGGGCTCACCGACGGATCGGATCGGTGTAGATCTGACATCGAATTCATCCAGTGTCCGGGCCCGTTCTACGATAGCGTCCGCCAATTCAATGTCCCGCTCCGCCGTTTGGTTAAACAGGGGCCAGATATGTGATGAGGCAACAGCCTGACTTACGCCAAAAACCAAACACAAACCCATCACTCCAGCCTGCACCAGACGTGATACAGGCATCCCATCTATCGCTTGCGCGATAACCGTGGCCGAAGCCAAAACAGTGCCCGCGAAGATGAACCCGACAAACCCGATGCTACGCCCGATCAAATAAGGTTCCGGATAGAGAAACCAGATCAGAACCGGCAAGATGAAGAGCGCACCTAGCCCTCCGACTAACACGCGCAATCCCCCTATCCAACCACCAGCAGCAAGCCTGCTGGCGGCAAACACGGATATCGCCGCCGCACCCATAACCAAGATGCAGGCGGCAACTATGCTCAACAAAAACAGGTGCCTATAAAAAGACGGCACCCCAAGGAGTCCACCGCTATGTATCAACCTCTCAATCCAGTAGAGGGCCGACAGCTTATCGGCAAGTACAGCAGTATCCACACCACCCGAGAAACGGAAATCTGCCTTGAGATCCAGAGCGTAAATCGTGGCGTCACGTTGCAGCTGATACAGGATCAAAGCGGCACCTGAGACGACCAGTACCCTCAACAAAAAAAACAGGCATTTCCGGTGATCAAACCGATCAACCCGGATCAGAACCAGGGCCGGGATAAGAAACCCCAACAAAACATAGCTTTGATAAAAACCAATGGATATGGCCAGCAGTTCGGCGGCTACGGCCATTCGCAGAAACAGTCCAGACCACGACCGTCCACCCGGGGGCTCAACCAATACCATGGCCCCAACGGATGCGAGAAGACCAAGACAAAACCACGGTGCCAGCGTTTGATAGTGCAAAAGCTCGGTCAGATAGATATGCGAAGACCCGGCCAGAAAAACTGCAAGGATAGAAGCTACGACCATGGCTGACCCCGTCATCGCAACAGCCTCACGTGCAATCAGAACGGCAGCCCCAAATAAAGCCGCAAAAATAATGAAAATCAGGGTGGCAATCGACGCACCCTGTTCAAAAAGAACCTCGTGAGCCCAATGCGTCGCCCAGCGACCGTGAACTTCAGCGAACACACGCTCAAGACCAGCTGCAAACCGCCATTCATCCGGATTGAAGCCAGATCTTGCGATGCCGATCCCGGCAGTAGACAGAAAAAAAAGGGCTGCAATGATCGCTGACACAAACAGAAGCCGTGCCGGTATCCTGACTTTGGTCATAAAGAAGTCCAATTAGGAACCACACAAACCAATGTCACCCTACAACACCTTTCTTCGAACTCCGACTTTGTTATTAGTGAATCTCCTGTCTTTTGTCATCCGACGCTCTGAAGACGAGCAATAAGGGAAGAAACTGTTTCCGAAACGCACACCATTGCACTGAAATTATTTTTTTATCCAATATCTGAGGTCAAAAACCTTAATCGTCGCGCGGACCGGAAAGAGTTATTGTAACGATGATCAAAGTACAAAAATCGGATACGGAAGAACGGATGGAACAGGCCATCGTCAGCTTGTCAATCGTAGTGCCCTGCTTCAACGAAGAAGCGGTTTTGCCGGAACTCATTCGCCGGGTCAGCGCCGTCGCCGAAACATGCGTTGGATCATCCTGGGAACTCATCCTGGTCGATGACGGGTCCACCGACTGCACACGGGACATGATTACAGAGCTTGCAGAAACCAGGCTCAATATCCGTGCAATTATCCTGTCTCGAAACCACGGGCATCAGAAAGCGCTTTCAGCCGGGCTGACGTATGTACGCGGTGCAAATATTCTGGTGTTGGATGCGGACCTACAAGATCCCCCCGAGCTTTTGCCCGAGATGCTGAAGCTGATGCAGAACGGAGCTGATGTCGTTTATGGGCAACGTCGGCAGCGGGCAGGTGAAACGGTAGCCAAGCGGATAACCGCAGCTGCGTTTTATCGCCTTCTGGATCAACTGACCGATGTCAACATTCCGCTCGATACCGGTGATTTCCGCCTAATGTCCCGCACTGTAGTCGATTACCTGAATACTATGCCGGAAGAAGATCGTTTTATTCGCGGCATGGTCAGCTGGCTAGGGTTTCGGCAAGTAGCGTTGTCGTATGACCGGGCAGAACGCTTTGCCGGGGAAACCAAGTACCCGTTTAAAAAGATGCTACGCTTGGCTGTTGATGCCATCACCGGGTTTTCCATTGTTCCACTACGCCTGGCGACATGGCTGGCACTTTTGACCACCGTACTAGGGCTCGCATTGATCGTCTGGGTTCTATTCCAATGGTTTACCGGGGATGTCGTCTCAGGCTGGTCCTCGGTGATGGTGGTGGTGCTGATGGTGAGCTCGGTTCAGCTTCTGACGATTGGTATTCTTGGCGAGTATATTGGCAGGCTCTATCTGCAAAGCAAACGACGCCCTCACTTTGTGGTGGAACGTGTCGTTTCAGGTCTGGACGAGCACTCGTGAAACCCTTTGATCTAAGAAGTATCCTGTCCTTCGGGGTTGTTGGTTTCCTCGCGACGGTCACTCATGCTCTCGTTGCGATTGCATTGATTGAAACCTGCGACCTGCATCCATTCTCAGCCAACGCATTTGGCTTTGGAGCTGGGTTTATAGTGTCATATTTCGGTCATCACCGATTCAGCTTTCAATCCAAGGCTGGTCACAGGCAGGCTATGCCACGGTTCCTGGCGGTTGCGAGCTTTGGCCTGTTTCTCAACCAGGTGATCGTCTACTTCATGGTCAATCTAGCTGGGCTGGACTATTTTCTTGTGCTTAGCGTGATTATCGTATCCGTTCCGGTGATTACTTATCTGACATCCCGCCGGTGGGCTTTTGCCAAGTAGCTTCAAGGATGTGAAGGTGTTGTCTAATCGCGCGCGGCGCGCTGTCCAAAGGCCACACAAGAGGCCAACCTTCCACAATGCAGAAGCAGCCAACCCTGCCCACACCCGCCGCGCAAGCGACGAGAAAATAAGCACTCGGGGCAGAACGAAAACGGGGCAGGTCCGGTTCCAAAGACAATTTGACAAAATACGGATTTCGAAAATCACCGGGGTTTCGTCTTGGAGAGTATGACAGGATAAGGTGGCTGTGTTACAAATCACAAGTACAACTAAATATTGATTTCGAGTTGAGCGAGAGCAAACCCTCTGACACCACCGTTTTTTTGTACGTTTGCCCGTTGATGCGCTGGAGTGTTTGGAAGCGGCGATGCAATCGCTCAATGCAAAACTGCAATCAGATCATTTAGCAGCGTCGGGACCTAAAGGCAATGATCATTGCAACGCGTCGGAATCAGGAGCCGGAGGTGGCCATTCGTCATCAACTGGCTCACGGTGCCAGATCCGTTTTGATTAGGATCACCAGTCGTCACGATCAGCGCGAAAAACGATCACAGGGTCTGTCGGCACACACGGGACTGCGACAAAACTAAGCTGAAAGCGTAACTGATAGACTTGTTGAAAATGAATAAATTGACCCAATAACGCAGTTTCTCATCCAATCCAAAGTTGTTTCGAAAAACTGGAGCCAAAGCGCTCTGTCGCGAGCTTTTGGCGATTACAATCTCCCCTTCCCGTCTTAATTACGCGCATAATTGTAGCTTTTCGCTCACTACTTTTGATACATCGTAAATTCCTCTTCACACCCGATAAGTATCCCTTATCATGATTGATTGATTTCGCCGGAAAATGCGCACAGAATGTGCCTCATCTTGCGCCTTATCTTCCCACCGCCGCTCCCGCCCTCTCCGCTGAAGATCAGGAGGCGCTCACCGATCTTTATGTGCGCGGCACGCCAGCCAATACGCTGCGCGCGTATGAGCGCGACCTGCTCTACATCACCGCGTGGAAGGCTGCGCGCTTTGGCACGACTCTGGACTGGCCCGAAAGCGAAGCCACCGCACTGGCCTTTATCCTCGATCATGCGCGCGACCTGACGGGCGCGCCTGTGGACGATCGCGCCCGCCAGACGGTCGAGATGTTGATCGCGCAGGGGTTGCGCAAGTCGCTGGCCTGCCCGGCCCCCTCAACGCTGGACCGGCGCATCGCCTCCTGGCTGGCCTTTCACCGGATGAAGAACCTCACCAGCCCGTTTGATACCCCGCAGGTCAAGCAGGCCCGCGCCAAGGCGCGCCGCGCCGCCGCCCGGCCCCCGGCCCCGAAATCCGCCCATCCCATCACCCGGGACGTGCTGGAGCAGCTGCTGGCCACCTGCCGCGGCAGCCGCCGGGATTGCCGCGACCGGGCGCTCCTGATGCTGGGTTGGGCCTCGGGCGGGCGGCGAAGGTCCGAGATCACCGGGTTGATGCGGGAAGATGTGTCCTTGAAAGAGTTCGAGACCAAGGGCCTAGTGTGGATCTCACTGCTGGAAACCAAGACCACCCAAAAGGGGGAAACACCGCGGCTGGTGCTCAAGACCCGCGCGGCACAGGCGCTGGTGCATTGGATCGAGGTGGGCCAGATCGGGGATGGGCCGCTCTTCCGCCCCATCTCCAAGGTGGATCGGGTGCTCAAGCGCCGGCTCAGCCCGGATGCGATCTACCAGATTGTTCGGCACCGGTTGAAACTGGCGGGACTGCCCGAAGGCTTCGCCTCGCCTCACGGGCTGCGCTCGGGGTTTCTGACGCAAGCCGCGCTGGACGGTGCCCCGATCCAGGCCGCCATGCGCCTGTCCCTGCACCGCTCCATGGCACAGGCGCAGAAATACTACGATGACGTCGATATCGCCGAAAACCCGGCCGCAGACCTGTTGGGGTGAAAGAAAGAGCGGTTTCGCGCGCGAAACATCAGGTACTGCGTGCGTGTAGCCAGGTTTTCAGTTCCATAAGAAATTCTTCAGACATCCCTTGGCCGGACAGGGTGACTTGTGAACCGTTTCGACTCTGTTTCAAGTGAATGTCACCGAATGTCTCTTTCGAGGCCGTCTCGGGAGCGGGCGATTTTGCATCCCTTGATGACAGGCTGTTTGCCGCGCGGGTCAGAGCCGATATCTCAGTTTCCGATGTCTCGGGCGCGACCCCTTGCAAGGCTTTGGCGATCAAAGCAGCCGCTTTCGACTCCTCCTTCAAAACCTTCGCAATCGACAATCCCAACCGCTCAGGGATGGCCGAGGCAAACCGTAGATGATCGTCCAGCGCGTGATAGATCGCGATGAAGGACCCGATCTTGGATCGTTTGGCCCGGCTGGCTGAGGCAAACAGCCCGCGCAGGGCGGCGGCTTCGTCCGGGTAAACCCCCTGCTCTGCCGCGCGTGCCACGATCCGGGCGCGCTCATAATAGCTCAGCCCGACGCGGATCTCATTTTCCTCGACCATGGCCACGTAAGCGTCAGATGCACTCTGTGGTTGCCTGAGAAAGGCACGCACGGTTTCAAAGCGGGCCTCGCCCATGTCCTGCGCCAAGGCCCGCAGCGCTGTCATCCGACGCCAGCCAGAGATCAGCCCATAACGCCCTTCCGGCAGCTCCACGACCTCAATCGGGGTTTGCTGACCGCGCGCTTTCAGGCTTTCCTTCAACGCCTCCATATCCGCGTCATCAGCCGCCAGCCGGTCGCGCACCAGATAGGTTTCCTCGATTGAATCCAGCGGCAGGTCCTGCACCAACCGCCCCTCGGCACGGGCCGCACGCAATTCTCCGGACAGCTCCTCCAGTGCCGCCTGAGCCGCCGTGGCTCCGGCCACCTGTGCAACCGGAGGCGCAGCGCGGGGCGTATCCGCAGGGAACATGGGGTTCAACCCGGGGGCAGGGCGGGTGTCTTCCAGATAATCCGGCCGGGCAGGGGTCAACCGTTTGCGTTTTGCCATCACTTTCTCCTTTTCCAGCGCGGATCAGACCCTGTTTCGGGCGCCACTGATGTGTTTCGCGCGCGAAACATGATCACCTTAGCGCCAATTCCGGTGTTCCCGCCGCTTCGGCCTGCTGGGCCAGTTCCTCACCTCGCCAGACGCCAATCAGCAGCTTCTTGAACGAGGCATAGGTGGCATCGAAGGTTTCCCGCCCGCGCACATAGGTCTCGCGGTTGAAGTCACGGTAATCGGCCTCGTAGATACCGTTGACCTGTTCCCCGGCCTGCCCGATCAGCGCCGTGTAGCCCTGCCAATGCGGTGACAGGGTGCGGCCCAGATAGGCTTGCATCAGCCCGGCCAGCTCGGCCTGCTGGCTGCCGTCATAGCGGGTGATGATTGTGCGCACTGCGTCCCACTGAAAGGCCATCTCGGGGCGTCCCAACGCGCGGGCCGCCATGTTCTCACCATCTTCGATGGACTGAAACGTGGAATGCAGCATGTCAAAGAAGCGCCCGGTGGAGTCGAACTCCAGGAATGACGCCCCCATGGGCACCAGAAGGATATCCGAGGCGGCCAGCCCATTGATCGTCAGATAGCCAAGGGCAGGGGGGGTATCGATGAAGATGATGTCATACTCGTCCAGCACCCCATCTTCGTCCAGCGTGTCGGTCAGCGCATCCCACAGCTTCCAGCTGCGGCCCTGCATCCGCCAGACCGGGATCTGGAACTCGGCCCAATACAGGTTCAGCTGCGCGCCAATCAGGTCGATATTCGGCCAATGCGTGGTCTGGATCAGATCGCTGCTGCGGACCTTCAGCGCTTCGGACAGGGTGTCGTCGATCGGATGCGGTGCCTCACCCCGATCAAGCCGCCCCTGATTGTCACGGCGCAGATGGGTGGCGTAGTGGCGGGCGAGTAAGGGGAACACCGTCTGCCATTCATCGGTTACCTTACCGCCAAAGATCGACGTCATCGAACCCTGACTGTCCAGATCAATGACCAGCACCTTGTAACCATCCAGGGCGGCAGACATGGCGAGATGCGCGCAGGTTGAGGTCTTGCCAACACCGCCCTTGAAATTGGCGACCGAAACGATCTTGGCAGGTAGCCCATTGGGCCGGTAAGGGCGGTACTCCTTGGCTTTGGACCCCTCCGAGGCAAAATGTGCCCGCAGCCGCAGAACCTCATCCAGCGTAAACCACTTGGCCCCACCCTCGGTTTCGGATTGCCCCTGCGGCAAGTCCGGGTTGCCCTTCAGCACGCGCCGAAAATGGGCGGGTGCGACAGGGATCAGATATTTGGTGATTTCCCAGGTTGAAAACAGGCGCAGCTTCTTCTGACCGTTTTCCTCCAGCCCCCGGTTTGCCAGATCACTGCGCCCCCGTGCACAGGCATCCGCGATTTGTGAAAACTCACCCGTGCCGGTTGGATTTCCAAGTTCAGCATAAGCCAGATCCGGATCAATATTGAAATAAGGGGGAAGCCCCTCGGAGGTTGCTGCTCGCATTGAAAGCCTGCCCATGTGCTATGTTTTGATCAATATACCACAAAAGGAAGCATGTGGAAGCATTATGAGCACAAAACCGGATTTTCTAAGTAAAATTAAGGGGTAGAAAGCCTTCGGGACGCTGCTTTTGAGCGTATAGCAAAAAAATGTTCAGTTAGAATCCTGTTATTTAATTAGTTACAGGTGAACTTGAGTTCTATTAAGTATAAGAAAAAAAAGAGGTTTTTGTATTTTTTGTGGATCATACTGAATCTGATCCCACGATATGGTGACTCTGATCCCACGTTGGAGTGACTCTGATCCCACGTTTCGGCGGCTTTACGCTTCCTGTGGATAACTCTACGGTAGGCGTCAATAAAACCACGAACAAAGATTCGGGCAGGACATATGGGCAGGGCAGTATGAGCGGGTCAGGGGCGTTGTTGCCCGACCGGCACCCAACGGGTGATTTTTTTGTATGCGATATCTTCGATGCGCTGCCCAAGACAGATATGGGCTCGATGGAGCATCCGATGTTTTCGCTCTCGACCCGGCCGGATCGCCGGATCCTCAATTACGAGCATAACGGGGTCGAGATCACGGTGACGCCCTCGGTGCGGGGACTGGCGACGATCCACGACAAGGACATCCTGATCTTTTGCATCAGCCAGCTGATGGCAGCGATCAATGCGGGCCGGACGGTCAGCCGGGTGTTGCATCTGAAGGCGCATGATCTGCTGGTGGCCACCAATCGCGAAACCAGCGGCGATGGCTACAAGCGTCTGCGCGAAGCGTTTGAGCGGCTGGCAGGCACCCGGATCACCACCAACATTGTCACCGGCGAGAAGGAAACCACCACCGGGTTCGGCCTGATCGAAAGCTGGGAAATCGTCCGCCACACCCGGGCGGGCCGGATGGTCAGCGTCAGTGTGAAACTGTCGGACTGGCTGTTTCGCGCGGTTCTGGCGAAATCCGTGCTGACCCTCAGCCGCGACTACTTCCGCCTGCGCAAACCGCTCGAGCGGCGCATCTATGAGCTGGCGCGCAAACATTGCGGGCGTCAACCCGAGTGGCGGATCTCGGTCGAGGTGCTGTTGAAGAAGTCCGGCTCGGCCTCGCCCCGGCGGGTGTTCCGCAAAATGATCCGCGACATGATCGCAGCCGATCACCTGCCCGATTATGAGATGATCGAAGAGCCCGGCGACCTGATCCGCTTTTCGCGCCGTGGCCAGGTGGTCGAGGGACCGGACAAACCGATCCTGCCGTCACAGGCGCTGGAGGAAGCCAGGGCAATGGCACCGGGCCGCGATGTCTATGCGCTGGAGGCGGATTGGCTGGCCTATTGGGCTGCATCGGGTCGCCCGCAAATCAGAAACCCGCAACGGGCGTTTTTGGGCTATGTGGCCAAGAGGGTCGCCGGGCGGGATTAGCGCTTAGCTGGAATAGGCGGGGTTTTGTTTCTGCACGCGTGTCTTCACGGCTTTGACAGCACCGATGACGATGAGAGCGGCGATGATGAACAGCCAGCCGAAGAGGACATAGCTGCCCAGGGCCATAAGGATGGACGCACCGGAGAACAAAGCAATCCCGGCGGCGCACAGGCCGACAAGAATGGCTATTCCGATAACTCCGATCATGTTCTCCAAGTCCTCCGGCTATGGTCTTGGTCCGGCCAGCCCTCAAGTGGTTGCAGTTCAGCCATTGGGCAGATGCCCATAATGATTTCGCGGTGAAATCATGGCAAAACTTTGAACTACAGAGGGTTAAAATTTGGTTATTTTTACCGGGAGGAGCTTTGCTCCACTACTCGTGCCACACCGCTTTATAATTTATTGAGACATGGGAATGTCTGAGAGGATAGTTTCTCAAAACTTTTGCGACAGCAATATGGAACGCCCGCACCCCCTGAAAATGTGCAAAGGTTCGCCTATGGCACCGCTCTGTCAATCCGCGGTTGCTTGGATGGAATGCCAGATGAGCGTGCGTTTCGGTCACCGAATGTCAGGGGGCTGAGGGGGTCACATCTTGACCAGACGCCCATCCGTCACCCTGATTGCCATTTTATCGAAAACATTGCGCGTATCAAAAACCAGCGCCGCTTCGCGCGCGACCAGACCGTAATCCGGGGCGCTGTGATCGGTGATCACGGCCGCCGCCGCATAGCGTTTCAGGTTGTCCGCCGTCAGCGGCTGGGAGGTTCGGCCCGCAAGCTGCGGGTATTCGCCACCTTCGGGCAGGCGCGGGAAATAGGGGTCGTGATAGTCCACTTCGGCCCCCAGCTTCTCCAGCTCGTCCAGCAGCACCAGCGCCGGGCTGCGGCGGGTGTCTTCGACATCGCGCTTATAGGCGATGCCCATCAGCAGGATGCGCTGTCCGGTCAGGGGTTGCCCGGTCTCGGCGATGGCCGAGCCGTTACGCGCCGCCAGTTCGGCCGCCATCCGTGCCGCCAGCATGGATGGCACGGCGTCGTTGCTGGAGCGGGCCAGATTGATGATCGGCGTATCAGATCCTGCATCCGCGGCACGCCAGGCCAGATAGGCCGGAGACACCGGGATGCAGGCCCCACCAATTCCGGGACCGGGATAGAAGGGCATGAAGCCAAACGGCTTGGTCGCCGCGGCCTCAATCACTTCCCAAACATCCACGTCCATTGCTTCAAGCGCGGTCTTCAACTCGTTGACCAGCGCAATATTGACGGTGCGAAAGCTGTTTTCGACCAGCTTCACCGCTTCGGCTGTGGCGGCCGAGCTGACCGGAACGGCGCTGGTGACGATGGCGCGGTAGAAATCCTCGACCAGTTGCCGCGACAGCGGATCGTCGGCACCCACCACCTTCGGGATGCTGTGCGTGTCGAACTTGTCATTGCCGGGGTCTTCGCGCTCGGGCGAAAACGCCAGGAAGAAATCACTACCCGCGCGCAGACCGCCCGCCTCAAGGATCGGCTGAACCAGTGTGGTAGTGGCGCCGGGCCAGACGCTGCTTTCCAGCACCACCATCTGACCAGGGCGCAGATGCTGCGCGATGGTCTGCGCTGCGGCGGCGACAAAGCGCATGTCCGGGTCTTGTGCATCGGTCAGCGGTGTCGGCACGCAGATCAGGATGATATCGGCCTCGGCCAGTGCCGCGGCGTCCTGCGTTGCGCGGAACCTGCCGCTGTCTACCGCTTGTGCGATCCGGTCTGACGCCAGATACGATATGACCTGATCGCCCTGATTGATCCGTGCCACCCGGTCAGGGTTGAGATCAACGCCGGTGGTATCGAACCCCTCATCATAGGCAGTCAGCGCCAGCGGCAGCCCGACATATCCCAGCCCAACCACAGCAACCCGCGCATCGCGCGCCGCGATAAGCTGCTTGAGGGACTGTTGGTGCGAGGTTTCGTAGTTCATAATCTATCCTGATCGTACAAAGTCACACTGAATTAAAATTAGCTTAGCAGATTGGAAACCTTCTCTCTTCATCGGATAGGACAGATCGGGAACGAAGCCAACCAATTTGTCGTTCCCGGCAAAGACCCGGAATGGGTGTTTCCAAAAACAAGGCAGTCTTGAATCAGCGCACCGATTGTTTCCGCATGTGCTCGATCCATTCGTCGAAGGAAACACGGGGTGCATAGCCGATCTGATCCTGTGCATGTCGGGTTGAAACCTCTGGCTGACCGGCAAAAAGCCTGCGCCCTGCCATGTCAGGCATCACGGGCCAGGGTTTCGCCAGCCGGGCCTGAACGGATCGTGCCCAGTCCGCGGCGGCCTCGACCCGGCGGCGCCCGACAAGGCGGCGCAGATGCGCGCTGAGTTGCCCCGCCAGAGAGGGGCCTGCGGGCGCATTGCCATTGGGCGGCGGGGGCGGGTTTGCAGCCGGATCAATCCGAACCTCTCCGCATCCGGCAAGGCGGGCATAGCCTTCGAAAAACGTCTTCCATCCCAGCGTGTCCGGGCCGCTGATCAGGTATCGCTCGACCCCGGTCTGGGGCGATGAGGCCGCGCGCAGGGCGGCCTGTACCACGTCATCGACATGCACGGCCGGACACTGCCCAGGTGGGTCGGGCAGGATGATGCCACCCCTGCGCATCATGGCCAGTGGCGCATTGGTCCAGAGCGCGCTGCCGGGTCCGTAGACGATGGTTGGCTGCAAGATGGCGGCGTCGCATTTCCCCTGTAGCAGTCTCTGTTCCATCACGATTTTGGCGCCGCGATAGCTTTGCGCATCTTCCGGTGTGATCGGGTTATGTTCGGCGATTGGCCCGTTGGGCCAGCTGTCATAGACCACAGCAGAGCTCAGATGCACGATGCGTTTGCAGGACCCGTCTTCGGCGGCTGTAATGAGCGCGTCAAAAGCCGCAAGGTTTTCCGCGCCGGAGGCCCTAAAATCATAGGCCAGATGAAACAGAACCGCCCCGCCACCCAACGCCTGCGTCAGGGTTGGGCCGGGGAGCAGCGGGCAAACCAGTGTCTTTACTCCGGCCTGTTCCAGTGCGGCAGCCCCATGGCGCGTGCGCAGCAATGCGGTCACGTTACATCCCAGCTTCAGCAGGGCATCAATCAGGCGCTGGCCGATAAAGCCGGTTGCGCCGGTCACGATCACGCGCTGGCCTGCAAGGCCGTAGCCGGGGCGGGGGTCCATGTGGTTTTCGATCATCTTCGCAGGTTCAACATTCCTGATGCGTTGTGCAACAATTCAGCCCGTTTTCCGAAACTGTGCAGGTCCGGCCTGTCAGCGCACCATAGCGCTATCTACCATTTGGTGGCCACAGATCCCTATGCTAAGCCTGTGGCATTAGAGTGGATTCTGTTGGTACGAGGGTTTTTCATGCAAATATTGATCACAGGCGGGGCCGGTTTTATCGGATCACATCTGGCCGAGCGTCTGATTGGCAATGGGCATGAGGTGACGGTGCTGGATGACTTGTCCACCGGATCGCTGCAAAACCTGTCTTCTGTTCAGGATCATTCCGCCTTTCACTTTGTCGAAGGCAGCGTATTGGATACCGGTCTGGTCGAAGAACTGGTCGGGGCTGCAGACGCGGTGTTTCATCTGGCTGCCGCTGTCGGGGTGAAGCTGATCATGGACCAGCCCAGCCAGTCGATTGCAACCAATGTCGACGGTACGCAGAATGTGTTGCGGGCTGCCCTGCGCCACAAACCTCTGGTCTTCATCGCCTCCAGTTCCGAGGTTTACGGGAAGGCGTCGAAATTCCCGTTCAACGAGGATGACGATCTGACGATCGGTGCGACCAGCGTTCTGCGCTGGTCCTATGCCTGCGCCAAGACATTGGATGAGTTCATGGCGCTGTCCTATGCGCGCGAGGTTGATCTGCCGGTGGTCGTGCTGCGATTTTTCAACACGACCGGCCCGCGCCAGACCGGGCGTTATGGCATGGTTGTTCCGAACTTCATCGAAGCGGCTCTGGCGGGTCAGCCAATTCAGGTTCATGGCACCGGCGAGCAATCGCGCTGTTTCAGCCATGTGGCCGATGTGATCGAGGCGCTTATGCGTCTGCTCGATGTCCCCGAAGCCCGGGGTCAGGTTTTTAACATTGGAGGTGAGCAGGAAGTGACGATCCGGGGGCTGGCCGAAAAGGTAATTGCCGCCACGGGATCCGCGTCCGAAATTCGCCTGGTGCCCTATGAAGAGGTCTATCCGGAAGGGTTCGAAGATATGGCCCGCCGCCTGCCGGATGTCTCGAAGCTGCGGCGGTTTACCGGTTTCAGCCCGGCACGGACGCTGGATGATATCATCGCCGACATCATGGCCGAGAAACGCGCCAAAGTCTACGCATGAAGAGCCGATCACGATGACACCGGGACAAAGAGTTGAAAAGTTGGTGCGCGACACCGCGACTGTGTTGCTGCCGGAACGGCTGCGCAAATGGATCCGCAAACAGCAAAGGTTGCACAAGCTGCAATCGACCCCCGTGGGGGCGGTGGATTTTGGCGGGTTGCGGCGGCTGTCGCCAATCAGTGCCGTTTTCGGGCAGGATCGCGACCTGCTCACCATTGAACGCTATTACATGGAAGAGTTTCTGCAAAACCACAGCGACGACATTCGTGGCCGGGTCCTGGAATTCGGTGATCCGGCCTATACGAAGAAATTTGGCGGTGACCGGGTCATGCAGGCGGATGTGCTGAGCTATGTAGAAGGTAACCCTCAGGCGACCATCGTGGCAGATATCACCGACGCGCCGCATATTCCTGACAACAGCTTTGACTGCATCATCATCACGCAGACCTTGCAGATGATTTTTGAGGTCGACAAGGCGATTGCCACGCTGGAGCGTATTCTGAAACCGGGCGGCGTGGTGCTGTGTACATCGCATGGTATGACCCGGGTGGCGCGCCGTGAAGGTGTGGATGACTGGGGTGAATACTGGCATTTCACCAGCCAATCCAAGCGCCGCCTGTTCCGGGCGGTCTTCCCGGTAGAGAATGTCGAGGTGTCGACCGTTGGTAACGTCTTTACCTGCATCTGCAACCTGCACGGCCTTGGGGCCGGGGAAATCGCCCCTGAAGAACTGTCCACCCATGATCCCAACTATGAAATGCTGGTTCTGGTCCGGGCAGTAAAGGCGAAGTGAGCGATCTTGTCATAGGGTCCGGGCCCGCCGGGGTTTCCGTCGCCCGGGCCTTGCTGGCGCGAGGGCGAAACGTCACGATGCTGGATGCCGGGGTGGAACCAGGGCCCGGGGTCACGGATCGGGTGCAGCAGATGTCCCGAACACGCGCCGAAGACTGGAGCGCCGAAGCACGCGCAGCCTGGATGGAGCCTCAGTTTCAGGCCCCGGAGGGGGAGGTGTGGCGCTATGGATCCGGTTATGCACTGGCCTCACCGGCCCGCACACTGGCTGACGGGGCGGATTGGTTTGCCTTGCGTGCTTCGCGGGCGGCGGGCGGGCTGTCCAATGTCTGGGGAGCTGCAGTCTTGCCATATCGGCAGGCGGATATCGATGATTGGCCCATAACTGCCGACGACCTTGCCCCACATTACAAAGCGGTTACGGAAGTAATGCCTGTGTCCGGGCAGAAGGACAGGTTGCAGCATCTCTTTCCCGCCTGTGACATGACAGGCCGAACACCCATTCCACCAACCGCGCAAGCCGAGATGCTGCTGGCCCGTTCTGAGCGTCAGGCGAAGGTATTGCAGGGGGTGGGGATGCATGTTGGACTGGCGCGTCAGGCAGTTGGCCCGGGATGCCAGACCTGTGGACTGTGCCTGCACGGATGCCCGTGGTCACTGATCTGGTCCGCGGGACAGACCCGCACGGCGTTGCAGACAGAGCCAGGGTTTACCTACCGTGCGGATCACGTGGTGCGGCAGATACGCGAGGAAGGCGACGAGGTTGTCGTTACCCTGGCAGATGGTAGCAACGTCCGTGGAAGCCGGGTGTTTCTGGCTGCCGGAGTGCTTGAGAGCGCCCGGATTCTGCTGACCTCACCCGGATTTCAGAGCAAGGAACTGACCCTGAAGGACAGCCAGCAGGCCTTT
Source organism: Ruegeria sp. O4 (assembly GCF_056535125.1). NCBI lineage: Bacteria > Pseudomonadati > Pseudomonadota > Alphaproteobacteria > Rhodobacterales > Roseobacteraceae > Ruegeria > Ruegeria sp. O4. The sequence goes on from NZ_JBQERO010000015.1 coordinate 43,465, forward strand.
CTGCCCATGCTGCATCGCTGGCGTGCGCCCCGACGACCCGATGTTTTGCCTTATCAGACGCTGCCGCAGCTTTTTGCGGAACTGGACGACCCGGTCGTATCGCAGCGGCTGGTTCATGCTCAGATCTATACCTGGAACGAGTACTACGCCCGCGATCTGAAACAGAACTATGGCCGTCGGATACCCGGCAGTGGGCCGCTGCTTGAGGCCATGGCCCGTCGTCTGATCGTGGCCCAGGTTTTCCTACATTCCGATCATTCGCATAAGGTCGCTTTGCGCCTGGCAAAGGATGGCCGGTTGCAACCCGAACTGAAAAAAAACCCGCACACCGAGGTGACGATGCGCGCAGCGCTTGCGCGTTATGGCCGGGCTTTGCGGTTGCTTGGCCTGATCAGCCTTTCTTTTGCGGCACGGTTCGGGGCGCCAGGAGCCAGTTTCCATGTCGGGGGTGATCTGCCGATGTCAGATAGTCCAGGTCTTGGGGAAAGCGATGTTCTGGGGCGACCGCATGGCGCGACGCGTACTCATGTGGTTGATGCCTCTGTCCTGCCAACCATCCCGGCAACAACAATTACCTTCAGTGTGATGGCAAACGCCCATCGGATCGGAACGCTTGCGCCCTGAGACCGATATTCAGTTAAGGGGCAGCACCTTGCTCAACCCACTCCGCACGCTGCGCATCATTTTGCGGGCCGCCAAATAGGACCCGCCGCGCCCGGCAAGATGTGCCTTCCAGCGGGCGATGTTGTTGAAATAGAACATCTCGAGCCGGGGCAGGTCGTGCATATCATCCTCCGCTTTGGCCACGCCCAGCCTTGTGCCGACCGAGGTGTCGTAATGCTGCGCGATCTGTCTGAGAACGCCAGAGTTCGACGCGCCATAAGGTGGTGCGAAATGCCGGGTGGGCTGGCCAAGCCGGGCTGCAATGTCCTGACCGGATCCACTGACTTCCTCTTCCAGCATGAGCGCATCCAGCGTGGTGAGATCGGGATGAGTGACACTATGCGCGCCAAAACAGACTCCTTCAGCTGCCAGCGCCTCGACCCTGTCCCAGCTCATCAGCGGGCGGGCAGGGATATTGCCTCCGGCCCAACTGTCGCTGCCGCCCATCAGGCCCGAGGGCAAATAGACGATCGGGCAGAAGCCGTGATCGCGCAGGATCGGCCAAGCGGTATCGGCGAAATCCTGGAACCCGTCATCGAAGCTGATGATGACCACACGGGGGGCAGGCGGGTTGGCCAGCGCGTCCGGCGTCACCACCGGCAGGCCGGACGCCGCCAGCGCCTGCATCTGTGCCGCAAAGACGTCGGGCGCAATCGAGGTCGGCCCCGGCGCATCCGAGATCGAATGATACATCAGGATATCGGCCTGCCAGGCGGGCATGGGTCAGTCTTCCACCACATGGGTGGCAAAGACCTCGCGATATTTGTTCCATTTCGCGCGGTCGACATGGCCCTTGTCGTCGATGCAATCCGCCGCACCGTAAGCCATGGCAAAGGCGTGATGGGTATTATCGTGGGCAAACAGGCCCTGCCGTCCGAATACGAGCAATCCGTCCAGATCTGAGAGCCACTGATCCACCGTATCGAACCGCTCTTCATAGCCCATATCGTAAACCGGATAGGCGTGGCTCAGCCGCCGGGTTTCACAGCGGCGCACCGGAACCGTGACTGGCAGACCCAGCTGCCCCAGCCATTTGGTGAATTCCTGCCCCAGCTCCTCGTCGGACATGGACCACCATTTCTCATCCGGGTCGCAAGGCAGTTCGGCGCACAGCACGGTGACGCCCTTTGGCGTGCCGCTGGCGTTATAGTTCTTTGGCTCTGACATCCGGCTGATCGGGATCGACAGTTCCGGGAAGTAATGTGCATCGAACTCGGTGAACTGGTCTGTCTCCAGCACCAGGTACAGCAGGATCATGCCGCGGAATCGGATCGCACGGGCGGCTTCGACCACCTCGGGCGGGGGCGCGCCGATCAGGCGGGTCAGCCCGGTCAGCGGGATGGTCGACAGGATCAGATCGCCGGTCAGGCGCCGTTCGTCCTCGTCCTCGCGGATCGTCAGGCCGGTGATGCGGGTGCCGTCCCGCTCAATGGCAGTGATTTCGGTGTTGAACAGGAAAGTTGCCCCGTTGCTTTCCGCGCTGTCCCGCATCGCGTCCGAGATTTGCCCGAACCCCTTGCGCGGATAAAAGAACCGCCCGGCGGTTTCACTGCGCAGCCCCGGCAGCAGGCGCAGCATCTTCATCAGGATCTTGCCGACCGATCCGCTGCCGACCCGGCGCTCGGCCAGTTTCACGGCCAGCTTGTCCGGGTCCAGCCCCCACAGTTTGCGTACGTAGGGGAAATAGAAATTGTCCGAAATCGTCGGCCCCAGCCCGTCATAAAGCACGGTCGAGAATGTCTCGGGCCCGGTGCTTTTCTTGCGGAACGGCTTCAGCACCATGTCTCCGATCAGTGACAGGGCAAAAGGCTTGGGCAGGCGCATCAGCGCGTCAGTCAGTTTCAGCGGGAAGTGGATCCATTTCCCACCCAGCCGGATGCGCCCGTGGCGCGGGCGCAGCAGCAGATCGTCCCCCAGCAGGGCTTTCACATCGGCCAGAACCTCGGGCTCTGCCGCCGGGTGAAACCGGTGCGAGCCATAATCGCAGATCACGCCCTCAATCGGGAAGGAAGCTGAATTGCCGCCCGCGATAGCGGCGCGTTCGATTACCGTTACGCGGGCCTGCCCGGTTAACGCATGGGCCGCGGCCAGCCCGGCCGGTCCGGCACCCAGTATGATGATATGGGGCTTGTCGTCGCCGTTGGGTCGGGAAACATCCGTCACGTGTGCATTCCTTTACTGCTTCGGAAAGTTTGTGCCATGCCCAATCAGGGTCTGAGATGCAGCCGTGAGATCATGTCGGCGATCAACCCCAGGGACCAGATCATGATCGCGGCAAGGAATGCAAACACCGTGGTTCCGCTGAGGTTCAGATAGGTGAGGTCGATAAGGAACTTCACTGTCCCTAGGGCAAAAAACACCAACCCCAGAGGAATGAACACCCGAAGCGGGTTGAACAATGTGCTGATGCGCAGGATCAGGATGATGAAGTTAATGAAGTCAACCGGACGGATTTTCGATTTTCCCACCCGTTTGCCGTATTCGATGGGCGTATAGATCATCCGCTTGCCATTCGAGGTCATGCACAGCGTGATCGTGGTGGTGAACGAAAAGTTCTGCGGCAAAAGCGGCAGGAACGGGATCAGCTCGGATTTGCGGAACACACGCAGGCCCGAGTTCAGATCGTTGATCTTGCGCTCAGCCAGGAACGACGCAAAGGCGAACAGGAATTTCTTGGCCGGCCTGCGCAGCAGCGGCACGTTTTTCATCGCCGCCCCCCGGTCCCCCACCACCATGTCCTGATCGCGGCACATGGCCAGCATGGTTGGCAGATAGCGCGCAGGGTATGTGCTGTCGGCATCCAGAATGGCCACATATTCATGCTGCGCCATCCGCACCCCGCGCTTGAGGCTGGCCCCATAGCCGGAATTGACGTCGTTGAAGGTAACGGTGGCACCGCTGGCCTCGGCTTCGGCGCGGGTATTGTCCTGGCTTGCGTCATCCACCACGATAATTTCGTAAGGGATATTCAGCGGCTCAAGATGGGCGCGTACGTCCTCGACAGTATGGCGGACGGCGTTTTCCTCGTTATAGGCGGGGATGACCACGCTCAGGCTCATGCCGGCGGTTTCCGATGCGATCAGCTCTTCAGATGTGGTGCTGTTCGTCACCATCGGCTCTGCGACTTTGTTCATGAAAATGAAAACCTTTTATTCACTTAATAGTCCCAGCCCCAGCCCCCGCTGCAAGATTTGCGTGGCGCATGGAACGTAACGGGCATAATTCCCTGTATTGCGTATAGTATTCGAACACGTACAGACTGAACATAGACAATAAATTTGACCAAATTCGACCGTTAAGGCGTCAAGTTTGTAATTACGTATACTGCACGCAGCAGGTGCAAGTGTTTGAGGCATGTGTCGCCTGGAACATGGCGGGGTGCGGGCAGCAGGAAGGAAACGGATGTCAGGGCGGCAGAGTTTCAGCAGCGGAGTTGCCTGGATGTCGGCTGGTATCTGGGTCGAACAGGCGTTCAACTTCATCATTTTTGCCATTCTTGCCCGTATTTTAGGGGTCGAAGCCTTTGGCCTGCTGGCGATGGTTGCGGCCTTTGTGCTGTTTTCCGAATTTCTGGTCCGCGAAACGATTTCCGACATTCTGCTGACCCGTGATGCGCTGTCACCAGAGCGGTTGAATTCGGTTTTCTGGTTGCTGGCGCTGCTCGGGGGGGGGTTGACAATTGCGCTTTATCTGGGGGCAGGGCTGGTCTCGAAATTCTACAATGAGCCGATTGCGGGCGAATTGTTGATAGGATTGTCCCCAACAGTGCTGATGATTTCGCTGACGGCAGTGCCTGTGGCGATCCTGCGCCGGGAAATGAAGTTCCGTGTTCTGGCCATCCGCGCAGCACTTGGCGCGGCGGTCGGAGGGGTTGTGGGAATTGGCATGGCGCTGACCGGGTACGGGGTCTGGAGCCTGGTCGGTCAGCGGCTGGCGATGACAGCGACCAATATCGTGATGGCCTGGGGCGCGGTATCCTGGCGTCCGGCTTTTCACGCGTCGCGGGATCACATGCGCAGGATTTTGCATTTCAGCCACCGGATTCTGGGCCTGCGCGCGGCGGAACTGGCGGCGGTGCAATCCCCCGCGGTGATCATCGGCGCGATGCTGGGGCCGGTTCCGGCGGGGTATTACGCAATCGCCTGGCGCGTGATCGAGACCGCCTCGTTCCTGATTATCACACCGCTGCGCACCGTGGCGCAGCCTGCCTTTGGTGCGGCGGCGCGCGATGGTGGTCAGGTGACGGATTTGCTGATCGACGTCATGCGCCTGACCGGGTTTCTGGCCTTTCCGGCCTTTGCCGGGTTGGCGGTTCTGTCGGAACCGGCGCTGGTGCTGCTGTTCGGTCAGAAATGGGCTCCGGCGGCTCCGGTCCTGAGCCTGATGTCAGTGTTCGGCATGTATCTTTGTGCCGAAAAGGTGCAGCAGACCTTTTGTCTGGCGGCCGGTCAGGTCGGGCGTCTCGCGATCCTGTCCTGGGTCGAGGTGGCGCTGGCGGCGGCAGCGATTGTAGTGCTGGCCCCTTATGGCTTATCGGTTGTCACAGCTGGTTTCGTGGCGGTCTTTCTGCTGATCTGGCCGCTCAAATTCGCCAATCTGGGCCATATTGCAAAGCTGCCCGGCCCGGCTTTGATGCTGCAGCATCTCGCACCGTTTCTGCTATCTGCAGGAATGGCTCTCGCAGTGTTTGGAATTGTGCGGCAACTGGACGGGATGTTCCCGGCGCTGCTTCTACTTGTTGGCACAGTGGTGGGCATCCTGACTTATGGCTTTCTGGCTTTTCTGTTCCAGCATGACAGATTGCGCTTGCTGGCTTCGATGTTGAGACCGCAAGGAGGGCATCTGCCCGCAGCCGATGCCCAAGGGGCTGAGAGATAGATGAAATCGTTACGCATTCTGATGTTCACCACGTTTTACCCGCCATACTCCTTCGGCGGCGATGCTATTGGTATTCAGCGCATGGCCCGGGCGCTGGTGGCGCGGGGGCATGACGTGACGGTGGTGCATGACGAAGACAGCTATCTGATCCTTGGCGGAAAACCACAGCCCGAAGGTGCCCCTGATGGTGTCCGGCGGATCGGGTTGCGCAGCCGCAATGGTATGATGTCGAACCTGCTGACCCAGCAGCTTGGCCGCCCGATTGTCCATGCCGCCCGCATCCGCGAGATACTGGCCGAGCGGAAACCGGATATCATCTGGCACAACAACACCTCGCTGATCGGTGGGCCCGGCCTGTTGCCGATGGGCGAGGGGTTGAAGATCTATGAGGCGCATGAGCACTGGCTGGTCTGCCCCACCCACGTCCTGTGGCGGCACGGGCGCGAGTTGTGCGATGACCGCCAGTGCCTGCGCTGCGTGCTGAACTACAAACGCCCACCGCAGCTGTGGCGCTATACCGGTGTGCTGGACCGGGCATTGGATCACATGGACCTGATCATCGCCAAAAGCGAATTCAGCCGGGCCAAACATCGCGAGTTCGGCCTGCGGCAGGAGATGCAGGTGCTGCCCTATTTCCTGCCCGATCTGGACCAGGACGCTTTGCCGGAACCCGCCGCGCATGACCGTCCCTATTTCCTGTTTGTCGGACGGCTGGAAAAAATCAAAGGGTTGCAGGATGTGTTCCCGGCCTTTGATCGTTACCCGGATGCCGATCTGCTGATCCTCGGTGATGGCGATTACGCGGATGAGTTGAAGGCACAAGCCGCAGGCAATGACCGGATCAAATTCCTGGGCCGCAAGGCACCTGACGAGTTGAACGCCTATTACCGCGGCGCGCTGGGGCTGATCGTACCGTCGGTCTGTTATGAGACCTTCGGCATCATCCTGATTGAAAGCTTCCGGCTGGGCACGCCGGTGATCGCCCGGCGACTGGGTCCGTTCCCCGAGATCGTGGAGCAGGCAGGGGGCGGGGAACTGTTCGAAACCGAAGATGACCTGATCGCAGCCATGCGCCGTTTTCAGGACGGAGGTGTCGCGCGGGATCAGATGGCGGCAGCGGCGCGGCAGGGGTTTGAGGCGCTCTGGCGCGAAGATCAGGTATTGGGCCGGTTTGGCGCGGCTTTTGCGCAGGCCGCGCATCGTGCAGGGCGGGCCGATCTGACCCTTGCCTTGGAAGCTGGTGCTTTTGAGAACGGCGCGGCGGACTGACCGGGGGTTATCCCCGCCCGGCCAGTTGCCGATACAGCTTTTCAAACCCGCTATGCACATGGGCTGGCGAAAACCTGTCTTCTGCACCGCGCGCCGTGGCATTGGTGCTTAGCCGGTCATATTCGGCGCGGTCGGTGCAAAGATCGCGCAGCGCCTGAGACAGGGCATCAAGATCATCGACCGCACACAGGCGCCCGACATCGCCATCCACCAATTCACGCACACCGCCGCAATCGGTGGCGATCACCGGCAGCCCGGCGCGGAACGCCTCGACAATTGAAATCGGCAGGGCCTCCCACCGTGAGGTCAGCATATAAAGATCAGAGGCCGCGAGATAGGTGGCGACATCCGAGATCACCCCAGGGAAGCGGATGATGTCGGATACTCCGGCCTCATCGGCCCAGGCTTCGACTTGACCGCGCAGCACACCCTCGCCCCCGACAACGATCCGCAGGCCGGGCAGATCCTGCCGCACACGCCGGGTCACTTCGACCATTGCATCAAGGCCCTTTTGATGATCCAGCCGGGATAGCGAAAGAACCAGATGTGTCCCGCCTTCACCTAGCAAGTCCTGTCGCAGGGCTTTTGCTGTGGCAGAGTCGGCTGGTGGGTTGGGTTGGACGCCCAAAAGCATCACCCGCGCCTTGTCGGGATCGACGTGGCGTTCCAGCAGAGATTGCATAACCGTTTCGCTGGGGCAGATCGTCAGGTCCGCCTGTTTCCGACAGGCACGCGCCACGCTGTCAATCCGCCCCGGAGAAGACCCGTGATAGGTCATCACAATGGGGATCCCCATCCCCAGGCTGGCTAGACGGGCTGTCAGAAGCGGGGCAGTTTCATGTGCATGGATGATATCGACCTTATGTGCTTTGAGCGCGTGCCGCAGGGTCCGGGCTGAAAGAGCCAGCCAATAAAGCCGGGTTGCAAGACTAAGCTGACCGTTTGCAGCATGATCGCTGACACGGTCGAACCGTAAGGGCAAAAACAGGCTGCCATCATTGTGTGCGCTGGTTTTGCCCGGTGCTCCGGCCTTTATTACCCTGTGTCCGCGTGCCATCAGTGAGGCACTGAGGTCATTGATGTGGCGTTGAATGCCGCCACCAAAGGAGAAGAATGAACAGGTTTGCAGAATGCACATTCTGCGGGGATGCGTCTCCTTGTTGATCAAAAGTGGTGGAGCTTCGCTTACCACAGAGGTTGCCCTAGTCGGAATGTAACGGTTTTTGTGTCTGCATCCGTTTTTTGTAGGTGGGCAATAATGGTGTTTTCCGTGTTTGAGGGTAGTAGTTGGAAAGGTGCTATGACAGTCTCGCCCATCTGCGTGATCTCAAGTGATTGCACCTCTTTCCCATTGATTTCAATGGAGACGGTGTTGACATCGGGATCACTTATCCGCAGTTCGACATCAAGGAGTATGTCACGTCTGAGTGGTGCATGCATAAACATCCAGACCACCGAGGGTGGGGCATCGACAGCAAACGCACTGGTTTTGGCATGAGAACCAGGGCCGAAGCGGGTAACAGCGACCGCCAAAACACCCAGTACGAGTAGTAAATACACCCACCGGGTCCATCCCATACCACACCAGATACGTCTGAGCGGCCCATATTGCGTAGCTTCAGGGGCAAGTCGACCTGCAAAAATCAAAGCACCGGTGACAGCAAGGCCAGTCGCGATCAGCCCGAGTATGACCCACAGCGCCATCGAAAACGCCTCACCCCAGGTGCCAAAATGCAGCATGTCCATAAGAGGTTTCCAGTAGGCGAGCCCGCTAATCTCATCTGGGGTGTAAGCGCCCAGAACCTCGAGCGTCACCGGATCAATAGATACATTACTCGGTCCAAAAAAGCCCGAATGCCCTGCGGCATGTCCGGTGAACCCGAACGACCCAGTTGGTTTATCAGGCAGGAACATGATGAAGGGCTCGAACCCGGGTAAGGCGTCACGGGCGCGGGCTTCGGCCTGGTTGATAAGGTCGGCGTCGAAATTTGTCGGCAGGATGGTTTCACGCGGCACTGGTGGCTTGGGCTGTGGTCGGGTGCTTTCAAACCCCAGACTGCCCAGCAGAAAATAGAAACTGGTCACAGCGGTCAAAATCAGCAGGGGTGCTGACCAGAGAGCGGTCAGCCGGTGTGTGCTGCCCGCCCATGCGCGCAACCCGCCCGCACGGCTGGGCCAGCGGAAAAACCCTTTCCAGAAACGCCGATAGGTGATGAGGCCGCTGATGATCTGAAACAGCAGGATCACAGATGTGGCACTGACCAGCATGAAAACAATCCGCTTCTCGGTCAGGAAGGTATCATGCAAGCCTCGCAGGATATCTCGAAATCCATTGGGTCGCGTTTCTCCGACGACGGCACCGGTTACGGGGTCTGTCCAGAAACTGACATTTTCTCCCCAGCCCGTGCGACCAAATGTGCGATCCGCAAACCAAGGCGTTGGACGCTTGATCATCAAGAAGATGCCACTCTCGGGATGGGCCGCTTTGATGCCATCATAGATCATGCCAAAGCTGGCCGTGCGCTCTTCCTTGTCGATCGTGTTCCAGATGCCCGGACGACCGATTGATTCAAGTTCGAACCCGGCGACCAGCAGTGTGCCGGTCAGAAACATGAATGCGAAGAAAAGCGACAGATGCAGCCCCAGCCAGGTGTGGAGTTTGAAAAGTGAATTGCGGATTTTGCGGTTCATCTGAATGTTTATCTGTCTACAATATCTGGGAACACTAAGCCGAGTAACCGTGCTGGAAACAATGGCAAGATACTCTTGCCGCAGAAGAGGGGCGAATTGGGCTTTTGATGTTGCGATGAGCACACGTTATTTCATGGTATTCCCGCAGGTTAGATGTTGTGCGAATCCCGAACTTCGCGGGATGATATAATTATACCCGGGTATTGTTGGGGTAAGCGGTGCTGTTTGATGTTAAATAGAGCTATGAAAACAATTTCCATTGTCTCGCCATGCTTCAATGAAGAAGACAACGTGGCGAATTGTTATGAAACCGTAAAGTCGATTTTCGACAAGGAACTGCCGGGCTACAGGCGCGAGCATATTTTCATCGACAATGCCTCCACGGACCGGACCGTGGATATCCTGCGCGAGATCGCCGCAAAGGATTCGGACGTGAAAGTGGTGGTCAATGCCCGCAATTTCGGGGTGTTCCGGTCAACCTTCAACGGGTTGCGCTATGCCACTGGTGACGGGGTTGTTGTCATGCTGCCTGTTGACCTGCAGGACCCGCCTGAGCTGATCCCGGAGTTCGTCGAGTTGTGGGAAAGCGGCTATGACGTGGTGGCCGGTGCCCGCAGTACCCGAGAGGAAGGGTTCGTGATGCGCAACGCACGCGGCCTTTTCTATCGGATCGTCAATGGTCTGTCGGACGTCTGGCTGGAACCATCGGTCGGAGAGTTTCAACTGATTGACCGCAAAGTGCTTGAGGCAGTGCTGGCCCACAATGACCACTACCCTTATATCCGTGGCATCATTGCCAGCTGCGGCTTCCGCCGGATCATCAAACCTTATGTCTGGCAGGCGCGGAAAAGCGGCTTGACCAAGCACAGCTTGATGGCGCTGACCGATCAGGCGCTGAATGCTATTTTTTCTTTCACGCGTGCCCCGATGCGGTTCTGCACGATCAGCGGACTGGTGATTGCGGCCGGCTGTATTCTGTTTTCGCTCATTTCCGCGGTTCTGTTTTTCTTTAATCCCGATCAGGCACCACGCGGGACGACAACCATCATCGTATCCCTGTTTTTCCTGTCAGGTATCCAGATGCTGTTTATTGGAATGTTGGGGGAATACATCACCTCGATCCACAATCAGGTACGCGGCGGCCCCATCGTGACCGAGCAGGAGCGCATCAATATTGAAGGTCCTGCGCGGGACCCGGCACTGACTAGAGACGAGCATCTGGCATGATTGCCGGTTTGAGCCGCGGCAAATGGTGCGGCCTTGCGCTTGTGATGGCGCTCTGCGCCAGCCCGGCCTGGGCTGTTGACGCACCGATTACCAATGCAACTCTGCCCGAGCTGCGCATATGGTTTGGGTGCATGGTGGTGGCCTCGGTGTTTTTTCTGGGCTTCTTCTGGCTGCGTGGTCAGGTTCTGTTTGGCATTCTGAGCGCAATAGCTCTCTTGGGTGGCGCAGCCCGGCTGTGGCTGACGCAACCGCTTTGGTTTCCACGCCTTGAGATTTCTGCGGACCCGCCTGAGAACCTGATCATGCTGGCGATACTGGCGATGCAGGCGGCGGTGATCGGCGTTGTTCTCATACGGCCCTCAGGGCGCGCAGCCATCGGCGGTCTTTTTGCCAAAGCGGGGATATTTCGCCTGTTTCTGCTGATGGTTCTGGTTGCGGTTTTCAGCCTGTCGGCAACTCCTTATATCGCCTATGGCTATCATGTGGCCTATGGCTTGCAGATCGGTGTTGGCGGTGTGTTGTCACTGGTTCAACTGGCCACGATACTGGCCATGTTTGTTGTGGTTGGGCCAGACCACATGCCGCGAATCCCGGTGGCTGGTTTGGCGGTGTTTGCGACTTTGGTCAGCGCCATACTGGCTTGGACGGCGTTCGATCAGGTGCCCCATGTCGAGGATGAGCTGGCCTATCTTTTTCAGGCACGGACCTTTGCGGCTGGCACGCTCTGGGCTCCGGCCCCGCCCGAAGCGGCACACCCCGCACTGGAATATTATCTTCTCGAAATACATGAGGGCAAATGGATCAGTGTTCCGGCACAGGGCTGGGCCATCGTTTTGAGCCTTGGGGTGCTGGTCGGGGCGCCATGGGTGATCAATCCGATCCTGACCGGGATATCGGTTTGGCTGGCTCATGACATTGTCCGCCGGGCTGTCAGCCGGGAACGCGCGGATATGGTCGCGTTGCTTATGGCAACCTCACCCTGGGTGCTGGCTGTCGGGGCCACGCTGATGAACCACGCGCTTATGCTGGTGACGATCTTACTGGCCTGGTGGTGTTTGATCCGGGCCGGAGAGGGGTCTGCCCGCCGGGCGGTATTCCTGGCATTTGCCGCCGGGTTGGCCTTGGGATGGGGATTTGTCACCCGACCGTTGGACGGGTTGATCGTGGGTGGTCTGACAGGCCTGTGGGTGCTTCGCCGACTGCCTGCCGGGATCGGGCAAGTGCTTGCCTGTGGTGTCGGGGGCATCCTGTCCGGGTCTGTCGTTTTTCTGGTCAATCAAGCGATCACGGGCGATCCGTTGTTGACCGCACAAGCCGACTATCTTAGCCGCCTGTGGCCGGATGCGCGAAATGCGTTTGGGTTTGGCGAGAATGTAGGGCCGCCCGCCCAAAGCTGGGGGGCGCTGGATATCTGGATCGGACACAGCCCCGTCGAGGCTGTGTTGAACCTGATCAACGCGATTGCCTCGCTTAACCTCGAACTTCTGGGCTGGACATTCGGATCGCTGGTTCCGTTCTGGATCGTCTTTATCTGGCACAAAAATCTGACCGGGTTTGACCGTGCGATGCTGGTGATCTTTGCGGCCCTCGTGGCTGTTCTGTTCTTCTATTGGTTTACAGGCACCTTCTACCTCGGACCGCGCTATTGGCACACGGCATTGCTGCCTATCCTGGTTTTGTCCGCGGCCGGGATCGAGGCGATCAATGACCGGTTGCCCGAGCAGTATCGCGGCCGCCTGCATTGTGTTGTTCTGCTGCTCTGCGCCATTTCGGTTGTCAGTTTCACATCCTGGCGTGGTGTTTCGAAATATGACGGATATGGCGGGTATAGCGGTGACATCAGGCGACAGGTTGAAGCCGCTGATCTGGGCAATGCGTTGATTTTTGTCTCGGCAAAAGGAGACATCGGGTCTGCGCTTTATCTCAACGATCCGTTTCTGCCACAGAACAAACCAATCTTCCTCAATGATCTGGGGCCGGATCAGAACGCGGCTATTATCGCTGCCTTCCCCGGACGCGAGGTTGTTTACCTGCGCGACGCAGACTGACACGCCCCGGGTCAGTCGGGTTTTCCCGAGCGCAATTACTCAGCAGCGTGCTGGTTTTCGGCGGCCACAAAGTTGCGTCTGAAATCATTGGCAAACATCGTGCGCGTGAACCGGCCCAACCCCGAGGCATGCTCGCCAAAGGTGTCGATCCGGGACAGCAGGGTCGTTTTCACACGAGGATCGACCTGCGTCTGGAACTCACGCGGGGTGTCAAACTGATAATCACGCAAGGAGCCTTCATACCCCGAATTTCGCCAGGCCTCGACATCGAATGACGAACTCCAGACCGGTTCATGCTCCAGACTCTGTGAAAAGGGAGCATGCAGCATCACGGCGCTGTAATAGTTGATGATCGTATCAAGCATCGCATGCGCTTCGTTATCACCTTCATCCAGCAGGTCCGAGATGGCCCGCTTCAGGAAAACAAGCGCTTCGTCCAGTACAATGAACCGGCCAATCATCGAGTATTTGCTGAGCAGATTGCCCCCCAGTTCACCGCTGATCAGGTCATCGTAATTGTCCTGCGCCCAAGCCACGCAATCGGCGCGGGTTTCAAACAGCTCAGCCTGGTTCTCTTCCAGATAACCAGCCAATGCATTGCGGAACGGCTCCGGTGCCTGATCCAGAATCTTTTGCATATGTTTGATGATTTGGAACGGTCGGATGTCCAGAGAACGCGCCAGCCGGAAGGCTTCTTCGAAATTGTTTTCATAATAGAAGATCGTCAGAAGCAGATGGAAAACACGGGTGTCCAGATAATCCTGGAACGAAAAATTCTCGGACTGGACCACCATTTCCTCGGTCTCGACCACGGTTGGGCCGTTATATTTGCCCAGGCATCGGGCAACGACCCGGTGCAGGGTTTTGAAACCAAATTCTTTGCGGCTGTCAGGATTGGCCAGTGGCGCGCCATGCAGGAGCATCAGCTGGTGTGCCGCCACCCGGCTGACACCGGTTTCGATCAGCTTGTCGACCGCATCCATAAAGGATTCCTTGGTCTCACCCGGCATGCACAGGATCAGCTCGCCATAGGATTGCATGCCCTTTGAATGAAGCTCCTGCTGCACCTCGGTATAGGTATCCAGGCTGATGTTGTCGCGTTTGATGTTCTTCAGAACTACCGGATTCAGGGACTGAACCGATGAGGTCATTGGCAACCGGCCCTTGGCCTTACGCATCACCTTGATGATCCGGTCGCCGCGGTTTTTTCCGGTGGTTGTCCGGATGTATTTGGGCCAGTCGTATTTATCCATCAGATGGCCCAGATAGTCGGCCACTTCTTCGTCCTGCACATACATGCCGAAATTATCGTCAGCAAAACACAAGGGGCTGGCATGGTTGATGCGGGCCACGATGTAATCCAGATCGGCCTTGGTACGCTCGAACGAATGGCGGAAAACTTTCGAGTTCGATTTGACCGCCGAGTTGCAGAATGCGCAGGTGAACGGACAACCGCGGGCCAGCTGCATCAGTGCAAACAGGCCGGTATCAAAGAACTTGTCCATCAGCCCGGCAAGATAGGGTGACGGGATTTCGTCCAGATCGCGGATGCGGGGCGGCTCGCTCCCGCGCAGGATCTCTCCGGTTTTCGGATGCACGTAAAGCGCGCCATCGACGGCCTCTTCCCACATGCCTTCGCGGCGGGCGCCGACATCGATGAACCGTTGCAGCGTGCTGAGGAATGCACGCTCGCCCTCATAGGTGGGGCCGCGCACATGCATGTCGATCTGTGGCATGGTCCGGATCCAGCTGTCCTGTTCTTCTTCGGTCAACGGAAAATTAGGGCCGCCCATGAGGGTCAGAACATTGGGATTGATCGCTTTCACGTAGTCGGCAAAGGACAAGGCCAGGTGGTGGTTCCAGGAATAGCTTGAGAAACCAATGATGTCGGGTACCGCCGCATCAATGGCTGCCTTCAATTCCTGAGGGTCGCGGAAGATTGCAACCTCCAACGGTGTCGGGCTTTTGGCATAGGTTTTGGCAAAAGTAGCAAGATTGCCGACACCCAGCGGATAGGTGTCCGACGTAGCGGTAACGAGGTTATGGCCGAGATCGGCAAGGTAAAGACGCATTAGTTAACTATCCTCGCGGTACAGTTCTTATGTCAAATTTTAGGCTCCACGGTCGGTTTGGACTTCGATGGCCAATGTGCCGGAATGTTATTTTTAATCATCTTCAAACACTCTGCTGCCAGGGGAAGTGACCCGTCAACACCCTGGAGATCATGATGAAGGCCAGGATGGCGGTAGGCAAAACAAGTAACCCCTGCGCGATGATCGGTTGCAGACCAGCGGACAGCAAACCCTCAAGCGAAAGGGCGTTGAACGCGTAGACGAACAGATAGGACAGCACGTAATAGGGCAAACGCCCAAAACCCTTGGTGTCGAAGACAAGCCGGGCGTGGGTCATGAAGTTCCACAAAACTCCACCAGAAAACGAAATCGCCAGTGCGGCTTGCGGTGGCAGGCCTGACAGGCTGAGGCCGGTAAACAGCGCATAGCCAAACGCCGTATTCAGTACCCCGACCAAAGCGAAGCGCATGAATGATTTCTTTCGGGGGATAAGCAGCTTTTTCATACGCGGGCCCCTTCTGTACAAAGAATGTCCGCCACCCCTGAGACGATATCATGTTGCGGGGTAAATCCGGCTTCCTTCCGCAGCCGGGTTACATCCGCTGCCAGCCGGTCGGGATCATTTGCCGCGCGGGAGATAGCCCCCAGCCGGATCAGGTCAGGGTGATGCATCTGGTTTGCGACCTCTTCAATCAACTGCCGGACCGGGACGGCGGTGCCGCTTGCTATATTGATCGCGCCGGTGACATTGGTTTCCAGCAAAAGCGCCAGCGCGCGCGCCAGATCATCGACATGCAGGAAATCCCGTTCCTGTCGTCCATCGGTGCAATCTACGGGCTCGCCTATCTTCAGATTTGAAATCAGATCGCCAAACAACCGGCCCGGCGGTTCATCCGGTCCGTAGACAAAGAAGATGCGGGCCCAGGCCAGAGACAGGCCAAGCGCATCCTGGCCTGCGCACAGCGCCAGACCGGTCGCAGCCTTTGCGGCCCCGTACAGGGTCCGGGGCCGCAAAGGTGTTGCTTCGGTCAGCTCCGGCACCGACCAGTCATATTCGGCACAGCTTCCGGCGCAGACCACACGCCGCCCGCCGATGCGCGCAAACTCCCGCACCAAGTGCAGCGTGGCGGCCATCCAGTCCAGATTGGCCGGGGAAGCCCAGCGGTCGCGTGGTCCGTCATGCCAGGCCAGATGAACCAGATGGCTGGCGCGAGCTGTTTCAAGAGCTGCTGTGGTGGCGCTGGGGTCCAGCAGGTCACAGGGGATGTCGCTTGCCGGGTTGCGGCCCAGCGTCACCACCTCATGGCCCGCCTGTGTCAGAGCCGGAACCGTCGCGCGTCCGATCAATCCGGTTGCGCCGGTCAGCAGAACCCGTGCCATCAGCTGATCCTGACTTCCGGCACGGCGGTCACGAACCGTACCTTCAGGTCGGACAGTTGCCCGATGACCTCATCCCGGATGTTCCAGGGCAGGATCAGCACGTAATCCGGCGGCGCCTCGCGCAGGGCTTCGACTCCATGCACGGGGATATGGCTGCCAGGCAGCAGCGTGTTCTGCTTGGCCGGGTTGCGGTCGACGCAGTAAGAGATCAGATCGGGGCCGATCCCGGCATAGTTCAGCAGCGTATTGCCCTTGGCAGCGGCACCGTAGGCGGCAACCGTGTCGCCCCGCGCCTTTGTTTCACGCAGGAAGGCAAGCAACCCATCGCGCAGCGCTTCGACCTGAGTGGTGAAATTCATGTAGCCTTCAGGCCGGTCGAACTGTGCCGCAGTCTCATCCGCGCGGACCTTGGCCAAGCCCGGCCCTTCGGGGTGGCTGGCCCCTTCAAGGCAGGCATAAACCCGCAGCGATCCGCCGTGGGTCGGCAGCTCTTCGACGTCGAAGACGCGCAAACCCGCCTTGGCAAAGATTGTCTCGACCGCCAGCAGCGACAGATAGGAATAATGTTCGTGATAGATCGTGTCGAACTGCACGCTTTTGATCAGGTTCAGAAGGTGCGGGAATTCAACTGTATAGACCGCGTCCCCCGTCAGCAGGGTGGCGATGCCAGCAACGAAATCGTTGATGTCAGGCACATGCGCCAGCACATTGGCCGAGGCGATCAGGGCCGGGGGTTTCTCGACCGCAGCAACCTTTCGGGCCAGCGCCTCACCGAAATAATCGACCAGCGTGCGCACACCCCTTTCCTGTGCCGCCGCCGCCACATTGCCTGAAGGTTCGATCCCCAGAACCGGGATGCCTTTTTCAACGAAATACTGCAGCAGATATCCGTCATTCGAGGCGATCTCGATCACCAGATCATCCGGCCCGAGATCGAACCGGTCGACCATTTTTTCCACGTAATCCCGGCAATGGGCCAGCCAGCTGTCCGAGAAGCTGGAGAAATAGGCGTAATCGGTCGAAAAAATCTCTTCCGCCGGTACGACATCATCCACCTGAACCAACCAGCATTCGGTGCAGACGCGGGCGTGCAACGGATAGACCGGGTCCGGTTTGTCCGCTTTCGCGGGGTCGACATAGGAATTGGCCAGAGGGGACAGTCCGAGATCGACAAGCGTCATCTCAAGATCCGCGCCGCAATGGCGGCAGGTGGGATGGGTCGTGCCGGTCATACCTGTCTCATGCTCAGTGTTTCGAATTCGGCAATCTGGGCGTGGCACAGCTCGGTTGCCGGAGTGCCGCGGGCCCAGCCCGCATACCAGTTTGCCGTCAGCCTGACGGTGTCGTCAAAACTCAGGACCGGGCGCCAGCCAAGAAGTGCACGCGCCTGCGATACATCCAGCCGAAGCATCTTGGCCTCATGCGGCGCATCCGCCGGGGTGTCGATATCGATCCGGCCCTGCCCAAGCGCCTTGATGACCGCCTGGGCCACATCCAGAACCGGGCGTTCATCGTCACGTTCGGGGCCAAAATTCCATCCCGCTGCGAAGGCACCGTCCTGTTCGAGCTTCTGGGCCAGCATCATGTACCCCCTGAGAGGTTCCAGAACATGTTGCCAGGGGCGGATTGCGTCGGGATAGCGTAATACGACGCGTCCTTCATCGCTCAGACAGCCGCGCACGATATCGGGAACCAAACGGTCTTCGGCCCAGTCGCCACCGCCAATGACATTGCCCGCGCGTGCGCTGGCAATCCGGGCCGGATGTGGATCGGCGGCATCCGGTGAATAATAGCTGCGCCGCATTGCTGCGACCGCTATTTCGGTCGCACCCTTCGATGCGGAATACGGATCATGCCCGCCCATCGGGTCGGTTTCGCGATAGCCCCAGACCTGTTCGACATTCTCGTAGGCCTTGTCAGAGGTTGCCACCACCACCGCGCGCAGGCTCGGGGCTGCACGCAGTGCGTCCAAAAGCTGAACTGTGCCCAGAACATTGGTGGCGAAGGTCTCAACCGGAGTGCGATAGGAGCGCCGGACCAGGGATTGCGCCGCCAGATGAAAGACGAATTCAGGGTCGGTGTCCGCGATGATCCGGTCCAGGGCCGCACGATCATTCAGGTCGCCGGTGACCGACCTTATTTTGCGCTGATCCAGCAATGCCCAGAGATTGGGTTTCGTTTCGGGGGCAAGGGCGTATCCGGCGACTTCTGCACCAGCCTCGGCCAGCCAGGCAGCCAGCCAGGCGCCTTTGAATCCGGTATGCCCGGTTACAAGCACCCTGCGTCCGGAAAACGCGCTCGCACTCATTCCCAGATTTTCCACGGCGCATTGCCTGTGGCCCAGTGTTCTTCCAGTTCCTGGCGTTCGCGAATAGTGTCCATGGGCTGCCAGAAGCTTTTATGTTCAAAGGCCATCAGCTCGCCATCGCGCGTCAGGTTCATCAGGGGGCTGCGTTCCCAGGCGGTATCGTCGCCATCAATGTAATCGCCCACTTTGGGGGACAGCACGAAAAACCCGCCATTGATCAGCCCACCATCCCCGACGGGTTTTTCAGAGAAATTCAGGACCTGATTGCTCTGCAGCTCGAGCTGGCCGAAGCGGCGGGGCGGAGGAACTGCCGTGACGGTTGCGAGCTTGCCATGCGCCCGGTGAAAATCGATCCCGGCCCGAATGTCGATATCACCAACACCGTCGCCATAGGTCAGGCAGAACGCCTCTTCATCCTTGAGCAGATGCATGACCCGGCGAAGTCGCCCACCAGTCTGGCTGTTGTCTCCGGTGTCGATCAATGTCACGCGCCACGGTTCTGACTTGCTGTTTGCAATTTCAAGACCGCCATTGGCCAGGTCGATCGTAACGTCCGAGTTGTGCAGAAAGAAATTCGCGAAGAATTCCTTGATGACATAACCTTTGTACCCCAGGCAGACGATGAAATCCGTGACGCCATGGGCCGCGTAGATTTTCATGATATGCCAGATGATCGGCTTACCACCAATCTCGACCATGGGTTTTGGTATCTTGACGGTTTCTTCGCTGAGCCGCGTGCCTAAGCCGCCGGCCAGAATAACGCACTTCATAAAATTGCTCCCTCGTTAACAACGAGACTGGCTACCAATACACTCGTCTTAACCCGGATCTGGGCATCCGGGTTATTGCAAACATTCGCACGCATTAGGACGACAGCGCCGCCACCCTGTCAAGATTCACAAAGCCACGAGTCGTGTGGCGCTGAATTTCCTGTTGCCTTGGCGCTCAACCATACACAATGGGGAGAAAGAGACGATATTGTTGACGCGCCCTTTCGGGCCGTCGATATAGTGAAGGACATCACAGACGCAGCCTGAAAAATGCGTTCAAGATTCAGGTAGAGCGCCGAGCAAGAGGTGTGTGGATTCAATGTATGTTTCGCTTCCGGACGGGGAGTCTTGGTTGGCTGTGCCAGTCAACAATCATCGTTATGTTTCAGGGTATTGTGGAAAACGCGTACTGTTTCGGGCGGTGTGAAGGACCGTCGGCCTCGCACAGCCGGGACCGACTTTCGGCACAGGCAAATCGGTTTGGGTCTGACATCGATTTGCAAAGAAGGACGCAAGTGCGGTTCGTCAAACTGGATGGTTGATTTTCTGCGCGGAAGGGGTGGAGCTCAAAGCGCAGGAGCCCCGTTTCGGGAGCTGACAGGATTTTGTTGTGAATCCCAGATAACCTCTTGTAGCCTTAGGTCAGTGTTTTGGTATGGGTGTTAGTCATTTGAAAAAAGATATTGTTCCCGTTGTCATCATCGGTGGTGGCCCTGCAGGGCTAACAGCTGCCTATGAACTTCAAAAACTGAGCGACGCGCATGTTCCCCGGGTGTTTGAATCCTCGGACATGGTTGGTGGCATCTCGCGAACTGAAACGCATAAGGGCTACCGCTTTGACATAGGCGGACACCGGTTCTTCACCAAAGTTGGCGAAGTCGAGGATATGTGGCACGAAGTGATGGGGGACGATTTCATCACCGTGCAGCGCATGAGCCGCATCTTCTACCGCAACAAGTTCTATGATTATCCGCTGCGGATCTTCAACGCCCTTGGCAACATAGGCCCTTACGAGACCTACAAGATCATCGGCAGCTTCATCAAATGGAAGATTCGGCCCAAACCGCAGGAAGACACCTTTGAAGAATGGGTGATCAATCGCTTTGGCGGACGGCTTTACATGCATTTCTTCCACAGCTACACCAAGAAGGTCTGGGGTATTCCACCGTCGGAAATCCGGGCCGACTGGGCCGCGCAGCGGATCAAGAACCTGTCCCTGCCCAAGGCGGTCTGGAATGCGATTTCGGGTGCCAATGATACGGCCAGCCTGATCGAGGAATTCCAGTACCCCCGTCTGGGTCCTGGCATGATGTGGGAAAAGACCCGCGATCTGATCCAGGAAAAGGGCGGTTCGGTCGAAACCCGTTCCGAAGTGGTCCAGGTGAACCGTGATGGCAATCGCGTCACTTCGATCGATGTGCGCCACTGGACTGAAGATGGCGAAAAACACACCGAACGGGTGGAGGGCGAAGAATTTGTCAATTCGATGGCCGTTCGTGATCTGATCCATGCTTTTGATCCGCCGCCGCCGCCCGAGGTCGTCGAGGCGGCAGACCGTCTGCGATATCGTGATTTCCTGATCGTGACCCTGATCCTGGATCACGCCGATCCGTTC
Organism: Ruegeria sp. O4; assembly: GCF_056535125.1. Lineage (NCBI taxonomy): Bacteria > Pseudomonadati > Pseudomonadota > Alphaproteobacteria > Rhodobacterales > Roseobacteraceae > Ruegeria > Ruegeria sp. O4. Next base: position 64,386 of record NZ_JBQERO010000015.1, read on the forward strand.
CCGGACAACTGGATTTACATCCACAGCCCACAGGTGAAGGTTGGTCGCATCCAGAATTTCCGAGCCTGGTCTGCAGAAATGCTGCCCGATCAGAATACAGCCTCGATCGGGATGGAATATTTCTGCCAGAAAGGTGACGGGTTGTGGTCGTCAAGTGATGAAGACCTCAGGCATCTTGCGAGTGAAGAGCTTGAAAAGCTTGGTCTGGCCAAGGCCAGAGATGTCATTGATCACGCGGTTATCCGGCAGCCCAAGGCCTATCCCGTCTATGACAGCGAATACAAAGAGGCACTGGACACGGTCAGCGACTGGCTGAAGACGCTGGAAAATTTCCAGACCGTGGGGCGCAATGGTTTGCATCGCTACAACAATCAGGATCATTCGATGCTGTCGGCGATGTATGCCGCCCGCAATATCATGGGCGAGAACTATGACGTCTGGGACGTCAATGTTGAGCGCTCTTATCACGAAGAGTTTGAAGCCAAGCCCAAGCAAAAGAACCAGACTTCTTCAGAGAATCTTAGTAACAGGGCGGCGCTTTGAGACGGGACGACACCATCTCGGGCAGAGCGAGTAATCTGGTGTAGGGATTCGGTGCGTTGTGCAAGGTCGTGCGACGTACCGTTCAAGGTGCGCTTCCAAGCGTGTAATATGGAACTGAAAACAGATCAGCTTGTTCCGACATATTTCCGGAACCAGCTCTGACACCGAGTATTGAGGCGCTTCTTTTGTTTTCGATAGCCCGCCAATGCTGTCTAATCTGCTGTATTGATGTCGCATCACACGTGTAATGCACCTATTCGGTAAAAAACTGACAGCACAATATGACTTGCATGTTACCAATACATTGGTGGTCGAATGGAACGATATTCGGCATTGGGTAATGTTCACCTGCTACATTTTGACGAGTTCATATAAGATGTGATGGTATTGCGCCTTTCTTTGTTTTTGATTGCACTAGCCGGTATTTTGCTGGTCGGACAGGATATTGCGGCAACATTGTCTGCAAAAGCCGCTTTGGCGGACGGAGCATCCCCTTATTTCGTGGCAGATGACGCGCTATTTCTTTACATCTGGGTTCCCCTAGTTGCCTTGTCGGCTTCGGCGTTTTTTCTGGCCCCCGGTCTGATTTTGGCATGGGGAATTCGCACGTCCGGGGATCGGTTTGAACATTGGCTACTTAAAGGGTTTACACTTTCACTGTTTGGTGTCCCCGCCATCGCGGCGCTGGTTCAGGTTGTCAGCAGTGTTCAGATGACCGAAACCGCTTTCATAGTGCTGATCCTGCTGCTTTGCCTGATGGGTCTTTACCTGTTTCCGAGCGGTTCTGAACCCAAGATATTTCAGGGCAGAGGCTGTGATATAGCAGGCATGGTCCTGCTGCCTCTGGCTGTACTGTTGCTGATGTCTCCTAAATTCTATTGGGAGGTGCTGAACGATGACGGCGCACACAGCTTTCTGAACGCAATGCTGTTTATAACTAGAGGTCTGCCATTCTGGCCTCCGGAATCCGGTGCAATCGGAGGGTATCCAACCCCTAAAATGATGACGGAAACATTCCTGCAGGCCGGGTTTATGCGGATATTCGGACCGTATGAAATCTCTATTCGCCTTGCCTATCTACCGGGTGTTTCGATCTTGTTCGGGGTTATGCTCGCTTTTGTGCGCCCCAGCGAAACGCGTGGCGATGTGCGGGCAGTGCTTGGGCTGGGTATGGCTCTCCTTTTGTTTTCTTTTGTGATGGCATTCAACCCATCCTACAATCCGTATTTCGCTGACATCGCACTGCCCATGGCGCGTGAACCGATGATCCTGCTGGGGGTGCTGGGTTATATCCTGTTCTTCAACGAGCGCAGGTTCGGTTGGATGGCGGTTGTATCCACTTTGACCTTGCTGACTGCGCCGAACGGTCTTCTTCTGATCGGATTTTTTCTGATATCCTATTTTCTTCTAACCCGCCCTTTCCCGTTCCGACAGGTGATCATTGGGGGGGGGATTGCTCTGGCCATCTTGGTTTTGGCATCGCTGTTTGAAATGCTGTTGGGGGTGGTGGGAGTAATAAGCCTATCCACAGAGTTCAATACCAGCAGCATCCTGAAGCGCCTGCGCTTCATTACGATATTTGATACCGGGCGCATTCTGTTCTGGTTGTTACCCAGTGGAATTTTGCCCGGCTTAGCTTTACTGGCTTGGCGCTGGCAGGACAAGTTGTCCAGAGTGCTGACGCTGTCTGTCATTGCGTATGTTTTGTTCTTTTATGTACAGGCTTACCGCATTCTGCCACATCATTTCGCGCCTGCAATGATCATACCGCTGATCATATTCTGGCGCCTGCGTCCGGTTCAGGCGGCTCCTACGCCAGCTCTTACCTGTGCACTGACCGGGCTGGCGATCAGTCTCTGGATCAGTTGGCCTGAAACGCTGCGACCGTTCACTTTGACCCGGGATCTGGCCGATCGTATCGCGTTCGAAGTCGATGCTGGGCCATTCCCCGATCCAAAAGAAATCGGCGCAGTTCAGGCACTGATCGACGAGGCCTTTCCACCAATCTGGACACAGGCCGAGTTGGAAGAACGATACATGGCCGGTGCGCTGTCGGTTTACGTGTATGCTAGGATGTCACCGCGGAAAGATGCCGCGGCGGACTACTTCATTCGAGCAACAGATGCACCGTTGCATGCAGGTGAAAGCATAATTGGCAATGCAGTTGACAGTTGGGTGCTGGTGACGCGGGACAGTGCGGTCTACGAAAGCGATCTGCACAACACTGGGCAGCCGATCAGTATCGCACCAGTTTATCATGTGCCATTTGATATCATTTTCGGACGCGGTGCGCGTGAGATACCGCACCCGGTGTGGGACATCGCAAGGGTTGCCGGACTAAAATAGCCGGTAGCTGTGGAACTATGTATTTGCCCGGAAGAACGATAACGGGCAGTTAAATGGAGAACTCTATGAAGCAAAATCTTGCAAAACTGGTTGAATCATACCCGGTCCTCCAGAAGCCTGCCTATTTCGCCTATATCGGCGTGGTCAGCGCCCGGAATGTCAGCCGCCGGTTCGCCATGAACAATCTCGGCTACCTGCCCAAACGTGTGTCTGACAGGGGCCAGGACATGTGGGTGATCAACGAAGTCTATAATGGCAAGCGCAATGGTTTTTTTGTCGAGCTTGGTGCCGCCGATGGATTCTCAGACTCAAACACGTTCGCTCTGGAAAAGCATTATGGCTGGACCGGTTTGCTGATCGAACCCAACCCGGTCAATTACCATCGGATTACAAACTGGCATCACCGCACGGCCACCCCGGTTCCGCTGGCGGTTGATCCCGAGCCGGGAAAGCTGGAGTTCATGATTGACGGCCAGCGCAGCAGCCTGCTGGTGGATGAGGCCGACAATATGACCGAGCGACGCGCTTCGAAACTGGCCCGGTTCCGGGAAAAGGGCAAGGTTGTTACGGTTGAGGCCGTACCTCTGGATGAGGTGTTCGATCGTTATAACGCGCCCAAGGATATCGATTACTTCAGCCTGGATGTCGAAGGGTCGGAAACGCGGATTCTGCGCAATTTCCCATTCGACAAATACCGTTTCCTGGCCATGACAATCGAACGCCCGACGCCGGAGCTCAACGAGTTGCTGTTCGCCAATGGCTATCATTTCGTGCGCAATTCGCTTTACGACACGTTCTATGTACATGAGAGCAACCCGCGCTTCGATCAGGTTGAGAAATTACCGTTCGAACAACTCCCCGCGAAGCAGTTCTGAACCTGCCTCTGGCACGCCCCATGTCGCGCGAACAGTCAGTTCCGCGTGACATGGAGTTTCTGTTTCTGCCCCAGCACGTGATATTCGAACAGGCACCAGACATAGATGGTGGCCGAGTAGACATAATAGACCTGGTGATAGAGCAGGCATTTGAATGCGAACCACGGTCCGCCATGCCCGGACATGGCGCGCACCAGATCGAAATTGGCGACAAAGGCGGCTGCAAGCAGCAATAAGGGCAGGGGCCATGCCCCCGGCCAGAATGGCAGGACCAGAAGCGACAGCAGCAACAGCCCCGCAATTGCAGCCCGCGCCCGCTCGGCCATTGAGGTGTTCAGGTCATCCGTCAGCCCCTCACGCGAGATCATCAGCCGGGCCCAGGGCAGGGCGCGGCAGAAAATATCCGTGCTCAGGCTGTTGCGGATGGTCCAGACTTTCAGGTGTTTACCCTGCAGCTGTGGCTCGACAAGGATACGGCGACCGGTCCCCGCGATCCGGTAACCCAGTTCGATATCCTCGATCGAGGGGACCTCATAGGTTTTCACATCAAAGCCACCGACCTCAAGAAACACGTCGCGCCGGATGGCACCACATCCGGCCCAGAAGGTGCGCGCCTCGCGGCGGGCGCGCTGATGGTGATAGCGGTGCAGAAGGTTCTTGTAACGCGAAAACCACGATTGCCCATCCGGCGCGTCGTCATAGGATCCGAACACGGCGCCGACATTATCCTCGGACATGGCACGGCGGATATGCTCCGGGCCATCGGGCCAGGCGATGACGTCGGAATCGACGAACCACAGGATGTCACCGGTGGCGTGTTCGGCGGCCAGGTTGCGCGCAGCCCCCGGTCCGCCATTGACTGGCGTGGTCAGAACCGTGGCCCCCATTTCGCGGGCAAGGGCCGCAGTCCCGTCCGGGGACTGGTCATCGACGACCAGAACCTGCTGCACCTGGCCGGTGTTCAGCATTTCAATCAGGGGTGTCAGGACACGGGGCAGCAGACGCTCGGCCTTGTAGGCGGGCATGACGACGCTGATGGAAAGGGTTTGATCTGAAGTCACGAGGTTTCTCCGGCCGCGCCTTGCGACACTGACGAACGCTGAACAAGAAAAAGAAAGGCAGCCGTAAAGGGCAGTAGCCACATCACGCGCGCACCATATCGGTCTGCGGGTTGCGAGACCCCGCCACAGACCAGCGCATTCACTGCAATCCCGATCAGAATGAACAGGGCGAATAGTTTTACATCCCGCGATACGCTACCCGACCTTACCAGAATAATTACAATAAAGATGAACGATGCAGCATAGATGATACCGTGCAGAAGATCGACGGCTTCGATCCAGGATCTGTCTTGGGCTAGGTTCCCTTTCTGAATCAGATCGTACTGAGCCTCATCGAGGCGGGCCAGGCCGCGCGCGTTGGTTAATTCCACATCCGTCGGAATTGTCATGGCGATGCTATAGCGCATAATCTGGTGATAGCCGTTCTTGGCCAATGCGAAAGACGTCGCAATAGGTTTGGATAGGAAGACCGCCTTGGCAAAGTCCCGCTGCGCCAACGCTACTTGTTTCTGATCTTCTAGCGACATCAACTGGAACGACCCCAGCCGGGAAGAGCGTTCGAAAATGATATGGGATGGGGTTAGCCTGTAGGGATCATCCGACCATGTAAGTGCTTCGTGTAGCGCGCAGGTTGGTATATCTGCATCCGGACAGACATCATCCAGATAGTCCATCCCGGGCCCGTCAACGATAAGCCGAGCAGTGATATGCGGGGTATAGACAACTTCCTTGTTCATCTGGGCTTCAACGGTGATCTGGAAGGCCTTGCGCTCGGCCGCCGCAAGCGTCAGGAGCATCACCATCAGGACCGTCGCGCGCCAGCGCCCCGGCATCCTGCGACCCAGGGCCGCCAGAGCGACAAAGGGGATCATCAGCCCTGTGATCGCCAGGTGCGATGGATGCAGCACAATGCAGAACAGAGCCAGCCCCGAGATCAGAAAAAGCTCCCAAAGGCGCATTGTCTGCCCAAAGGCGGTGAGTGCCGCAATCGCGATCAGAAGAATTGGTGCGAATATGTCCGGCATCATATAGGCGATGTAAAACGGCAAAGAGGTGCTGGCCGCCGCCAGAAGCGGGATTGCGGTCATCAGCATTGTGTTCTGCGCACCGTCCAGAGAACGGCCAGCCGTCCGCGCCAGCATCCAGACCGCAAAAAGCGTGGCTGCCAGATGGATGACCGGAACAGCGAAAAGGGCGTCGGCGCGAAAAAACGCCGCTATGATGAGGCCATAGATCAGCGAGCGGGAGCCGGTCGCAGTCCCGTCGTCATCTGCGGTGTAAGTGCCGCCCGTCGTGCTGGTTTCGTTCACCGGCGGCAGAAGACTGTTGAGGGCCACGCTGCCCTGCCGGATATAACTGCCTGTGTCGAAATAATAGAGCGGACCGCCGTTGATCAGAAACACGGACAGACAGGCAAGAACCGCCAGCGTGGCCAGCAGGGCCGACCGGGTATGAAAGGCCAGTTTGTCCGAAGGTGCCGATACGCTCATGTCATTTCCGCAGCATTTGATCCGGTCGCGCGGGATGCAGCCACGCCTGAACTGGGCCCGATGTCCGGGCGCGGGTCATTGAAATTTGAAACAGACGTGTTCATCAGCGTTCCTGGCGCCTCCGTCCAGCGGGCTTTGGGGCCGAATTCCACTGTGGCCGCCGTCCGAAATCGTGCTAAGCAATCATTTGATAGCAAGAAAACCTTCAAAACAAATATACTTCTGAATACTCATCACATCCTTGAAACCGGCCCGGCCCAGTAGATCCAGATTGCCCTGGGTGGAAAACGGCTCCAGCACGCTTTTCAGGCTGCGCGCCTTTTCGACGATTTCCTCGCTTGAGAAGCCGTTGCCGATTTTGAATTCGTTGTAGAGCTGAGTCACAAGATCCTGGAACCGCGCATCCGGCCCCCGGACCTTTTCGAACATGACAAACGCCCCGCCCCAGTTCAGGGTGTTGTAGATCTTGGTGAACAGTTCCTGCCGGTACCGGGGCGGGATGAACTGCATGGTATAATAGCTGACGATCATGTCCGCCTTTTCCATCTCCATATGACGGGCATCGTCATGAAGAATGGAAATGTTCGGGACATCCGCGCAATGCGCTTCGGCGACCTTCACCATTTCAGGTTCGACATCGATGCCGATCCAGCGTGCGTCAGGCTTTCCCGCATTATGTTCTGCCAGCTTGCGGATCAACTCTCCGGTCGATGTGCCGATTTCATAGCAGAGACTGTCATTGCGGACGAAGAAATCGGAAACCTGACAGATCAGGCCGTGACCCATTTCATAAAGAGGAACAGACAATTTGATGTGGTCTACAAACGTATCGGGAACACTGCCCCCAAAGGTCCAGTTCGCATTCTCAGCGGCTATGTTCTGGCCAACGCCCATGCGCAATGTCTCCTCGCAAATAGACAGGCACTCGAAACAAACGGCCAAACTGCAACTTCCGATTGATAATGCGTGCCTGAACTTGGTACAATAACAAGCCAAAGCTACACGAAACTTTCTGACCATCGAAGGAGAAATATGGCTGGGCTCAGCTTTCTTCTATTTTTCCGTTCAGATGCGGTTCGCAGATATTCTAAATTGAACAATTCGGCAAAATAGTTCAGATTGTTTCGCAAATTTGCGACGGATAGTTGCCCGCCATGTGAGTAAGGCAGTTTCGATTTCACCTAAAGACGGATTGGTTTGGTGCGGATTTGCATCAAGGAACCCCGCAGACTATGTCTGGAGCGGGACGGAGACCTCAGAAATTTTGGAAGTCCACCGCGCTCTCCCAGACGCAGATTCGTCTTATTTAAACGATTCCGGTTCTCAATGCGGAAACAAAAATAGCTACATTCGACCATTGTGCTGCGCAAAGCACCTCAATGCCCAGAAAAAGACACATTCTTTCGAAAAATCCTTCGCAATCAAATAGAAATGAATTATGAATGACTTCAGTAGGTGCCCTGCCGGGATTTCGAGCGGGTTGTGTGTATAAAAATCAAAGGTGGGACTTTGCATGTTTAGAAGTTTGAAAATGATGGCGGCGGGGATTGTTGCTGCTGTGATGATGGCTGGATCGGCCAGCGCGCTGACCTCGGTGACGGCAGGCAGCAGCTATGACATTAAATCGGATACGGCCTTTATCGGATCTGTCTCCACACTCGGTGGGCCTGGTTCGTACTCGGTCAACTTCACATCTCCGGTTGATCCGCTAATAGCGACGGCAAATGCATCGGTCACCATTCGGGTACTGGGTGCGTTCACAGGTCTGACCATGAGTTGGGTTGACGCGGCAAACCCCGGCAACGTTTTGGCAAGCACAGCGGTTCTGGGCGGCATCCAGACCACGCTCAGCACATTGTTTAGCAGCGTGAGCCCGAACTCCCTGAGCCAGAACCTGGTGTTCAGCTGGGCTAATGCGCAAGCGACGACGAATGGTGGTCCGATCAGCTTTGACTTTGACGTAGCTGCGGTTCCGCTGCCCGCAGGTGGCCTGCTGCTTTTGACTGCGCTTGGCGGTTTGGCCCTGACGCGCCGCCGCAAAGTAGCTGCCTGAACGGGCGCGCAAACCCGACAGATTAAGACAAGGGGCTGTGTTTTACGGCCCCTTTTCGTTTGGCAAGCTCAGATGTCGCCACTCGCTGCCTGGCGCAGCATCCAGATCATCCTCTGACATCTAAGCCGGAACAACGTGGCAATCGCCCGCCAGGTTTCTCCTGTCGAGGCCAATTTGCCGCTGGAGATGACTTTTGGTGCATGCACGATCGCACTGGCAGGCATGGCCAATCCACGGATTGCCCATCGCAGCCGCGCGCCGGGGTTGGTGCCATGCAGCAGATACGCCTCTTGTGTCGTACGCTGCCACTTGGTTTTGAGCGCGGCCCAGTCCTGACGGGACGGATGGCTGACGCGAAAGTCGTCCCGGTATTTCAGGCTGTAACCGCGCGCGACCGCGCGCATGGTCCATTCCCGATCTTCCGATACACCGTTGACGAATCCGCCGATCGCATCGAACACATCCCTCCGGGTCAACAGGTTTCCTGCGCCGGAAAACCCCTGAACCTCGATATACCTGCGGAAGTTGAATGCAAAAACAGCCTCGAACGCTTCTGCGCCGCTGCGCGGGGGTGGCGTTTCGTCAAAGACATCTACCCGGCCACCAATCAGATCGGCCTGATCCGCGATCTGGCGCCCGATGGTCAACCAGTCCGGCGCGGGCACACAATCAGCATCGATGAAAAACAGTCGGGGCGCTTTGGTTTCGGCAACCCCGCGGTTGCGGGCATGGGCCGCGCCCTTTTGGGGTTCCACAACAAAATGCACCTCGGGAAAGGTCTGGCGTATCGTGTCCAGCGATACCGGAGAGTTGTTGTCAACGACGACGATTTCCGTCGCCGTCAAATCATTCTCTCTGAGAGCCTGAAGGCACCGTTCCAGCCGGGGCAAATCGTTATAATGGGGAATAATTACCGCATCAGTCGGTACAGCGTCAGTAGGAGCCGTACTCATTGCCAAAAGTCCCGCTGATGTACCGACATTTATTCAACACAATCCCCATGACGCTGGTCAGTTCTGCCAGTTGCCGCTCAGCCACGTCGATATGATCAATGCTGGTCTCTTCGGCTGCTGCCAGAAGCAGGGCGCAATCAACATTCCTAAGAAATCCGTGGCTGTCATCGCTCATCATCAGGGGGGGGGTGTCGAACAGAATGATGTCGGGTTTGTATTCTGCTTCGAGTTGTTCGAGAAATTCGATTGTCCGGCGGCTTTGCAAGACTTCCGCCGGGTTGCGGGTGGACGTGTAATTAAGTCCGAAGATGACGTTCTTGCCATAACGCTTCGCATGTTCGTGAAACGGTACGGCCCCCTGAATGACGTCAGCCATGCTGTAGCTGCCGGTTTGCTTCAGAATCTCAGCCAGCCCCCTGCGCCGCATATCGAAATCGATCACGATCGTGCGCAAATCTTCCTGCCGCCCCAGGCTGAAGGCCAGATTGGCAGCTGTCGTGCTTTTGCCGCATCCACTATAAGGGGAAGTCAGCGCTACCCGATGCCAGTTATTGGAAAGGGTCTGCTGCAGCATCTTGGTGCGCAACATGTCATAGGGCGTGGCGTCCGCACCCCCATGGAATGACATCAAACGGTTGCGAGAGACAAAGCGTTGCTCGATCTGTATCTCTGGCACAGCCAGCCAAATATCTTGGTCACCGCTTTCTTGCGGTGCCGGGGACTTCTGTATGTCTGCGGGAGGCACAGGCTGAAGCTGCTGTCGGCTGTTGCGTTCTTCACGCGCTTTCTGAATAGCTTGCTGAAGACGGTCCATTACAAATCCACCAAATCAATCGAAACAATACTCACCAGAATGTCTCCAGTTTATCCATGACCCTCTCTGCGATAAGATCGAGGGGCAGATAATAGGTGTGCACCGTCCAGACCGCAGCGGGAACCCCGACTAGAATGGCTAATATGATTCCACCCCATACGGTTCGCTGCAGGATAACTTCACCCCTTGAAGGGGCATAGGGAATGGTGGCAATCGGCCAGACCTCAAGCTTGCTGATCAGGTCTTCCGGCCGACGTACAGATCGGTTCAGGATTTCCAGCAGAACCACAAGCCCCAGCCCCAGTGCGATGCCAAAGGCTGCTCCGCCTCCGGCAATCATCAGCCGGTTCGGCTTGGCCGGTTCGGTTGGCGTGGATGGGTGTTCAATGACGGAAATACGCTGCCCCTGGGACGTGACTTCGATCCGTTCTCCGGTCGAAGCATCGGCCAACCGACTGACAGCGACATTATACTGGGTTTGAATATTGTCGTGTTCGCGCTGCAATTCTGCAAGTGTGATGGCATTGGCCGGGGTCTGGTCAATCGTCAGGGTCAGTGCGTCAAGCCGGTCCTGAAGCACGCGGCGTTGGTCTTCGAGTGCCGCAATCTGCGAATCGACCTGTGCCAGTTGCAGGTCAAGGGACGAATTGCCCGTCTGTACGTCAGGTTGCGTCGGGGCTGTTGCTTGTTCGGCAGCCACAACCTGCTCAAGCTTTTCGATTCTTGCGCGGAGCAGTTTGATCTGCGGGCTGCTACCGGAATAGATCACAAGCTGGTTGTCGAGCTGATTTTGTAACTGACTTAGTTGTTGTTGTGCCGGGGTCTGATTTTGCGGCGAAACACCGACAACCTGACCCGTAGAACTGAAGATGCTTATGAGGTTTTCCCGTTGCGCCTGGAGGGAAAATATCTGCTGGTCGGTCTGTTCAAGATTGGTTTGTAGCGCCCCTTGTTGAGCCAGCCTGAACTGTAGGCTGTCAGGTAGCGCATCAGAATTGTCATTCTTGAATTCAAGAATGCGAGCGCTGCGCTTGCTCAACTCATTACTCAGGCGGTCGACTTCCAGTTGGAAGAAGGCCAGCGTGTCAGTGGCACGATCCTTACGATACGAGACGTCCAACTTCTGGATTTCCGTCAGATACGCATTCAATACGCCAGAGGCAATCGGGCCGGTCCGAGCCTCGAAACTGATTGTCATTAGGTTGGCCTGATTGAGGCCACTGGAAATCCAGATCGAAGTGTTCTTACGCATGGCTTTGACAATCTGATCAGGGCTTGCCTCATCCTGGTCAGCTAGAACCTGAAACTCCCGGGCGATTTCCAGAAGGATCGGGCGGGTCAGCAGGCGCTGCTCGATGATCTGAAGCTGTTCCGCCGCAGGTGTCGTGACGGTACTTGCCGCCAAATTTCCCGGAATCTGCGGCGATTCAACGATCAGGCGCATCGTTGATACATATGTAGCGGGTAGTGCTCTGGCGACAATGAATGACGCAACAGACACAACTAAGGCGACGACCAGAAAATACGGAAACCGCCGCAGGAAAATGGAGAAATAGTAGCGTGCAGGACCCATCTTAGACCGTCAGCTCCTTCTCAAGTGAGTTTCCGCCAAAGAACACGCCATCATCGATCACCTGATTGATGATGGTTTCGTCGACCTTATCCGCTTCATTTGTCCAGGCATAAAGCAGGGCAAAGTCGCAGAACTGATTGACCAAGCGCGGCACACCGCGGGTCTGCTGAAAAATCACCTTGCAGGCGTCTTCTGTAAACTCACCACCGGACCCGCCGGCCGTTTTCATTCTGTGCCTGATATAGGCTTCGACGGATGACTCATCCATCCGTTCCAGGTGAAAACTTGCGGCCACGCGCTGCGTCAGCTGGCGCATCTTGGGGTCCAGAACCATGTCGCGCAATTCAGGTTGACCAACCAGAACAAGCTGGATCAGTTCGTCCGTGTTCGAGTTGATATTGGTCAGCATACGGATTTCTTCCAGACCTTCGACTGTCAGGTTCTGCGCTTCGTCAAAGATCAGGACCACCCGCCGCCCTTCGGCATATTCCGCAACCAGAAAATCCTGCAGATCCCGGAACAGCTGAACATAGGGGGCGTCGTTGTTAATTGGCAGGCCCAACGCATGCAGAACCCATTGCAGCAGCTCTCCGCGGCCACCTTGCGCATTCGAGATCAGCCCAACGGTGATCGACTCTTCCATTTCACTCAGAAGATGCTGCACCAGGGTTGTTTTCCCAGCCCCGATCTCGCCTGTCAGCACTGTAATGGGTGCACAGCTCATAATACCGAATTGCAAGACAGAATAACCGCGCTTGTGCAGCGGTGACCAGTACATGAATCCGGGGTCCGGAAGCAGTGTGAAGGGCCGCCGATCGAGCCCGAAATAGTCTAGATAAAACCCGTCACTGGACGCCATTGCACCTCGGTTGCCTTCCGCCTTGTCAAACCTCGTACCGGCCCCCTGGAGATTATCCAAACTTAAACTCTGAACCACCAGAAATCCCTTACATAAAGAACACGTCACATAAACAAAAAGTACTTGGGTACTACTTTGCCACAAAATCAAGATAGCAGGCACCACTAAACTGCACACGCGATGAATTGACCTGCCGCCCCCTTCAATCAGAAATATTTCTCGCAATTGTTTCCATCTACGCCTTTGAAAAAAGCCCGTCGATGACGCTTCGGCAATCCGACAGGAATACGAGTCAAAAAGGCCTCTAGGAGGTCAAAATCAGCTCCAAAAGTATAAAATTTTACCTATTGCACCCAAAGGGGAAACGGAAACCCTTGAGCTTTCAACAGACCAGTTGAGCAAAGTTTCGCGATACCGCTAGAAAACTCTCGTGCTAAGTCGTTCTGAGGTGTCCTTGCCAGTATTATTGTTTTGCAAGCCAAGCCGAATTTGTTAACACTTGATTACGGGAAAGTGGCCTCGCGAGTGAGCAAGCGCAGGGTCGAAGTGGTATAAAAATATAAGATTTTAAGTATATGTAGTTGAGGTCGAGCGTGTTCTGTTCCTGAGTTTGGTAAGTGGTTCGTGAGTATTTGTGTGTGTTGGGGGTTTAAATAGTGACAAGTCATTCAAAAGAAGTGGCCAACGCTGGCGCGGGCTACTCTAGCATCTCTGTTATGCCGACCTCAGTTCAGTATCCGGGGTTTTACAGAGGTGTGGGAAAACGCATCTTTGATATCGCGTTTACACTGCTTGCAGCGCCGTTCGTCGTTCCGATGGTTGTGCTTCTGGCCGTATTTCTGGCCAGTCAGGGCGTAACACCGTTTTACCGGCAGGAGCGGGTCGGAAAAGACGGCAAGGTTTTCAAGCTGCTCAAACTGCGCACCATGGTACATGACGCTGAGGCCGTGCTGAAAGAACATCTGGCAGCCGATCCCGAAGCCCGGGAAGAGTGGAACCGCAACCAGAAGCTTCGCAACGATCCACGCATCATTAAATTCGGCACATTCCTGCGCAAATCCTCAATGGATGAATTGCCGCAATTCTGGAACGTTTTTGTGGGTGAAATGTCTCTGGTCGGACCTCGCCCGATGATGGTGAACCAGCAGGATCTTTATCCCGGCAAATTCTACAACGCGATGCGCCCTGGCATTTCCGGGTTTTGGCAGGTGTCCAAGCGCAACCAGTCTTCATTTGCCGAACGCGCTCATCACGACACAAATTACTGGAAAAGCATGTCGTTCGGCACAGATGTGTCAATCCTGATCCGGACTATCTCCGTCGTCCTGCGCGGCACCGGGTGTTAAACCCGGAACGCGTGGCCGGGTAAAACTGTCGGCTGCGTGCGATTTCGTAACTTTTGCGGGAGTGCAGCATTGAGCAGAGCCGGGACCTCTATCAACAAATTACTGGCTAGCGCCTTCTTGGTCGCAGCCCTGTTATTGAGCGCGTGCGACTCGGCCGAAGAGCGCGCGGAGGCGCATTTCCAGGCCGGTCTGGCTCATCTGGAAGCTGGTGACGTCGAGCGCGCATTGGTCGAATTCAGGAATGTCTTCAAACTCAACGGTCAACATAAGGAAGCCCGCCTGACGTTTGCCCGGCTAGAGCGCGAGCGCGGCAACATCCCTGTTGCATATGGTCAGTATCTGCGGTTGGTGGAACAATATCCAGACAACCTTGAAGGTCATCGCAACCTTGCTGAGATGGCTCTGGAAGTAGGTAACTGGGAAGATGTCAGGCGCCATGGCGCATTGGCGAGCGCTCTGGCGCCGGATGATGCCGAAATCAAATCTATCAACAATATGTTGGCTTACACCGACGCAGTTCGGGATGGCGATTTCGCAAGTGTGGACTTTCTCGTACATACGTCCCGCGAAATGATCGAGAGCAATCCGGAACTGATGACCGCGCGCCAGGTCGTAATTGACCACCTGGTCCGCGATGAGGACTGGCCCGGCGTTCTGCAGGAAACAGAGGCGGCAATAGCCATCGATCCAATGGAAGCAAGTCTTTATGGAATCCGGCTCCGCGCCCTTCAGGAACTGGATATGCCGGCAGAGATCGAGGCTTTGCTCAGGCAGATGGCTGTGACATTCCCTGACGATGAAGGCGTCGAGCAGTTGCTTGTACAGCATTATATCGACCAGGGGAATCTGGATGCGGCAGAACAGATGCTGCGGGCTGAGGTGTATCCTCAAGCCGAAGATCACATGCCAGCGCAGCGGCTGATTGCCTTTCTGAATGACAACCGCGATTCTACAGTGGCAATTTCCGAACTGGATACGATCATCGCCGAGGGTGGTCCCAACACGTTCCATTTTAAGACGGTGCGTGCAGCGCTGAAATTCAGATCAGGTGATGAACAAGTCGCAATCTCCGAGATGCAAGCACTGCTTGAGGGGGCGGAAAGAAACATACAGACCCGGGCCAGTGAGGTGGAGTTTGCCCTCATGCTGTTCCAGTCTGGACGACCCGATGAAGCCCGGGCTTTAGTCGAAAAAGTCCTGTCCGAAGATGCAGCCCAGGTTGGTGCGCTCAAGTTCAAAGCGTCCTGGTTGATTGATGAGGACAAGACTGGCGATGCGATTGTGCTTTTACGCGAAGCGCTTGGTCAGGCACCCCGCGACCCACAGTTGATGACTCTGATGGCTCAGGCGCATGAGCGTAATGGAGACAGGGAACTGATGGGCGAAATGCTGGCGCTCGCGACGGAAATGTCCGCCAATGCACCGGACGAAACGCTAGGCTATGCCCGGTTTCTGATGGCAGAAGGTGATCTGGAAATCACCGAACGTGTTTTGACCCATGCCTTGCGCCAAACCCCGGAACACCCCGAACTTCTGTTCCTGCTGGGTGACGTGCTTCTGAACATGCAGGACTGGGATCGGCTGGGCACCGTCCTTCTTGCCATTGGGGATCTGGACAGCCCGGAAACACGACGTGTCGCCAACGAGCTCAGGGCCCATATGCTGGCAGCACAGCAGCGCACAGAGGAGCTGACCTCTTTCCTGAACGAGTTGGCGGATGATCCCGAGTTTGGCCTGCCCGCCGATATCGCGCTTATTCGCCTGATGCTTACAAAAGGGCAGACGGCAGAGGCATTCGCCCATCTTGACCAATTGCTTTCTGAGGACCCGAATTCTTTGCCAATTCGCCTGATCAAAGCACATGCTCTGATCGGTGAAAACAAACGCCGCGAGGCCGAGCAGCTTTACCGCGCCATTCTCGAGGATTATCCGAACACAACACGGGCGTGGACTGCCTTGCACGAGTTAGCAACGGAACGGAATGCCCCGGATCAGGCCAGCGAAGTTTTAGCCAAGGCATTGGCTAATCTGCCTGAAAGCCCGGACCTGCTCATGCTGCAGGCGGCGGAATACGAACGCACTGGGGACCTGGATCAGGCAATCGAAACATATGAAAAGCTTTATCCGATCACCAATCGGTCCCTGGTTGTGGCCAACAATCTCGCAAGCCTGCTGACGACGCACCGCAACGATGACAACAGTCTGCGGCGTGCACAGGTTTTGGCGCAACGTTTGCGCGGCACACAAGAACCCGTGTTTCAGGAAACATACGGTTGGGTGGCCTACCGGATGGGAAATTATGAAGAGGCGGTCACCTATCTCGAACCTGCGGCGGCGGCATTCCCTGAACATCCCCTGGTTCTGTACCATCTTGGGAAAACATACGTGGCCTTAGAGCGGAGCGAAGATGCTCTGCGTTTGTTTCATAAAGCCAGGACTTTCAGTGGCGCTTCAACGGAAGTTGCATCATTGGTGGACGCTGAGATTGAACAGCTGAATGCTGCACCGGACACCAGCCATTAGGAGGGGGCGGATGACGCCGCTGCATTTCTGCCGCATCTTGTATGTATCAGACTCCCTGCAGATTGTTTTGTATCCTGTAGAACGGCATAAAGAAAAAAAGTGAGAGATTTGAATATGCGTACAGTTATCGGATCATTGATCGCTCTTGCCCTTACCATGATCGCGGGCACCGGAGCATGGGCGCAATCCTATCAAATTCAGCCGGGCGATGCGTTGCAGGTTGAAGTTCTCGAAGATCCCACCCTGAATCGGACCATTCTGGTTCTGCCGGACGGATCCATCAACTTTCCGCTTGCCGGCTCGGTCCGGGCTGCTGGCCAATCTACCAGCGGATTGAGCTCGTCTCTCTCATCGGCGCTGGCCTCGAACTTCAATGCGCCGCCAACGGTCTTTATTTCGGTGGCGGCGCTGGCTCCGCCGCCGCTTCTGGGCGGGCAGGCCGCATCCGGGCCAACCATCGATGTTTTCATAATGGGTGAGGTCAATGTACCCGGAAAGCATCTGGCGACCGAAGGTACAACCATTCTTCAGGTTTTGGCTCAGGCCGGCGGTCTGACCAATTTCGCGGCTCGCAAGCGCATCGAATTGCGCAGAGCTGATAGTAAAACAGGCGTGATGAACAAATACACTTACAACTACAACGGCTCGGGCGGTGGCATCCAAGGCAATACAGTGCTTAAACCCGGAGACGTTGTTGTCGTACCAGCACGCCGCTTGTTCGAATAGGGGCTGATACAGGTGGGGAAATCCAGGAGCAGGCTGTCCACCATTCTGGGGGGCGGGATCGCTGTCATAAGTTCGTTTACACCGGCCGTCGGGCAGCAGGCTTCGACACAGCAAACGACTACGCAACAAACGCAATCCTCGACACAGCAAACATCCGTGCAACAGACAACAGTCGCATCGACGATTGTGCAGCAAACACCCAGCCAGCAATTGATCGCACAACGGGCCCAGAGAAACCCGGCCCGAAGGGTCGGTCTTCCGACCGGTCAGCAGGTTGGGACCGGTACCGGCCTGAGTGTGACCCTGGATTATCTTTCATCGCTCAGGCACGATAGCAATCTTCGCCTGACCGACCCTTCGCTTGGATCCACGACCTGGTGGGAAAATACGTTGGCTCTGGGTATTCTGAAGCAGACCTCGGATTCGAGACTATCGTTCGATCTTTCCGGGCTGTACCGGATCGCCAATGAGCCGATTATTGGAACGGAATCCAGTTTTTCAGACCCGTCTGCCCGACTGTCGTATCAGCGGGCACGCCTTAACAGTCAGCTTGACCTGCTATTGGATTACCGCGAACAGGATCTGGCCTTTAACCGTTCACTGACCGACACCAATCTGGATGGCAGGATTGATGCCGCCGATGTAACCGGAACCATTGGGGATCAGGTCAACACCCTGGGCAACCTGAATTGGCAAACCGGCCTGAATGACCCAATCGGGTTCCAATTCATCTACAGCTATCGCGAACGCACCTATACAAACACAATCGATCCGAACCTGTTTGACAATAAATCAAGCGATTACTCGGCGATCACGACATTGCGGGTGTCACCGGTTTTTCAGGCAAACTTGCGTCTCGGCTACACCGACTTCTCTGCAGAAGACAACGTGCGGACCGATCAGCAAACGACGGTTGTGACAGTAGGGGGGACCTATAACGTATCTCCCGTTACCACCATCAGTGCGAATATCGGCTACAGTCAGGTGGATGAAACGCTGCGTACGACCAATACCAACACCGTGACCGAGGATTTCGTCTGGGATTTCGCCTGGAACAAAACCTTGCCTGACGGCTCGGCGGATTTCCAGATTGACCAGACATTCGGGGTTAATGGGTCGCGGATAAACGCAACCGCCGGTCGTAGCTTCCAGCGCGCAAATGGAGTGTTGAGTTTCAATGTGGGCCTGTCCAGAGGGCCATTCGACGAGGTCACGCCGATCGGGCAACTCGACTACAGCTACCAGCTGGCCAGTTCTCGGATCGGGGCGACGTTACAACGCCGGGTCGGCACCAGTACGCAGAGCATAGAAACACGCGAAACACTGGCGTTTCTAACATATGACTATTTCATCAACCCGGTATCGGGGCTGTCTTTCAGCATCGATTACATTGATCAGGAAGATGAGGGAACCGGCCAGCCCAATCCACGCCAGCGTGGTACGTTCAGTGCATCCTATACACGGGCTATCACAAAAGACTGGGCTGTAAACGTGGGGTACCAATATGAAATGGATGACCAGAACGGCTTTACGGCAACGTCGAATTCGGTCTTTATGACTTTGGGCCGGCGCTTTTCTCTCAAACCCTGACTTTCGTTTGCGTGACTCACGATATCAACAATCAAGATATTTTGAGATCAATGTTTCGAATAATGATCGAAAATGTCTGAGCTTTGGCCGTCACAATTTCAGGGCCTCTCATATTATGCATGATGGTTTGTGATGCATCGTCTCGATTCGAACGACAGCCGCAGCAAAATGCTTGAGACGGCCCGAACCGCCCTGCCTGCCATCAACGCTGCGGGGCTGTTCTGGTTTGCCCTGTTGCTGCTGGGGTCACTTCCCGTTTTCTGGATCGGCATTGTCTCGCTGGGCGCGGCGTGGAGCACGCCGGAATACAGTCACGGACCGCTGATCCCTATCATCTCGCTGTACCTGTTCCTGCGTGAACTACGCGACATGCCGCCGCCCAATCCCATCGTGCGCGACCGTTGGCCTGGCGTGGCCGTGATTGCCGGGGCCCTGGCCATCGCCATTCTGGGAAATCTGGCCCGAATTCCGGATATCGTCACCTATGCGATGATCATCTGGACCGGTGGCGTCATGGTGACCGTCTTCGGCTGGCAACGCGGGAAATACCACCAATTGCCCGTAATCCATCTGATCTTCATGCTGCCCCTGCCCCAGTTCGTCTACTGGAAGCTCACGATCTTCCTGCAATGGATATCGTCCGAGCTGGGCGTCTGGTTCGTGCAGCTCGCCGGTGTTTCGGTCTTTATCGAAGGCAATGTCATCGATCTGGGGGTCTACAAGCTGCAGGTGGCCGAGGCCTGTTCCGGGCTACGCTACCTGTTCCCGATCCTCAGCTTTTCATACCTCTTTGCCCTGCTCTACCGCGGTCCGATCTGGCACAAGGTGGTTCTGCTGGTCTCGGCCGCGCCGCTGACCGTTCTGATGAATTCCATCCGCATCGGCGTGATCGGTATTCTGGTCAATCAGCATGGCATCGAACAGGCCGAAGGGTTCATGCATTTCTTCGAAGGCTGGATCATCTTCCTGCTCTGCGTCGCCATTCTGTTTCTTATGGCACTCGGCTTGCAGCGTCTGGCCCCCGATCCGAAACCGTTCACCGAGGCAATCGATCTGGATACCGAAGGGCTGGGTACCGTCGCATTGCGTATCTTTGCCATCCGTGCCTCAGTCGCGCTGGCTCTCGCGGCGCTTTTGACGCTTGCGGTCTCGGCCGCGTGGACACTGCGCCCCGCCTCCGAGGTGACGCCCATCGAGCGGGACCCCTTTGTCCTCTATCCGCGACAATTGGGCGACTGGTCCGGCTCGACCACCAGCCTTGATCCCAATGTTGAACGAACTTTGGGCGCCAGCGATTACCTCCATGCCACTTATATCGACAGCGGATCGGGTGATTTCGTGAACATGTTCGTGGCCTTCTACGACAAGCAAACCGAAGGCGACGGCATCCATTCACCCGAGGTTTGCCTGCCCGTAGGTGGCTGGGAAATCTTCAGCCTTGAGCCATATGAGATCAATCCGGGCGACACCCCCTACGGCAGCTTTACCGTCAACCGCGCTGTCATCCAGAAAGAGCTGTCAAAACAGCTGGTCTACTACTGGTTCGAACAGCGCGGCAAACGCATGGTCAACGATTTCCGCGCCAAGATGAGCGTAATTCAGGACGGATTCACCATGGGCCGGACCGACGGCGCATTGGTTCGATTTGTCACCCCCATCCTGCCCGGCGAAACCGAGGCGGACGCGGATGCGCGACTCCAGCGGTTCATGGAACCCAGCCTGAACCGCCTGCCGCGGTTTGTGCCGTTTTAACATCGCATAGGCCTCTACGCCTTCGCTGCCAAGTTATTGCGGCCCTAATTTCGGATAACGGCGATACCCAAAACAGATTGCGCAATGATATGTTGCTGATACCTGAAGTATCAGGTTTTTGGCTTTTAGTGGATGGGCAGAAATGATCACAACACTTCAACGCCGTCCATTGTGCCCAGTTCTGGCGCTGACCCTGCTTGCCAGCCTCGTTCCTCTGTGCGTGACACCGGTTCTGCCGTTGACGGACTTCTACGCCCACGTCGCCCGTTATTATATTCTGGCAAAGTTGCCGAACTCAGCCATGCTGCAACAGAATTATGAAGCTGCCTGGCAACTTCTGCCCAATCTTGGTCTAGATGTTCTGGGCACAGGCGTCATGAAAGTGCTGCCCCCGCTTTTGGGCGCTAAATTGATCGCCGGTCTGATCATTGCGGCACCTTTCGCAGGCATTTTGTACCTTGCACGCGTTCTGCACGGCCACCTTTCGGTGCTAACCGTACTTCTTGCTGGCC
Organism: Ruegeria sp. O4; assembly: GCF_056535125.1. NCBI lineage: Bacteria > Pseudomonadati > Pseudomonadota > Alphaproteobacteria > Rhodobacterales > Roseobacteraceae > Ruegeria > Ruegeria sp. O4. The sequence continues at coordinate 85,402 of NZ_JBQERO010000015.1, forward strand.
TGGTGGCGTATAACCATATTCTGATTTGGGGGTTCTCGAATTTTCTGCTGGGATTAGGGGTTCTACTGTGCGCAACCGGCTATTGGATTGCGACACAGGACCGGCCTGTCCGGCAACTGGCCGTTACAATATGCGTAGGTGTGCTCTTATTTTTCATTCATGGGTTGGTCTTTGCGCTGTGGGGACTGTTGTTGGGCATGGTTGAGTTATCGCTTGCTCTCATATCTGGCAATCCAGGCATACGCGCACTTCTCTACAAAGCCGCAAGGCTTGCGTTGGTCGCTGTCATACCAACCCTTCTGTTTGTTCAAACGAAAACCATAGGTGCAGGGAGTTTTCTGCCGATAGAAAGCCTTTTCACCCATGCCGAGCAGGGAACACTTTGGGCCCGACTGAGCACCGAAACCTATCTGAGAGTCGACGGCTTCCTCCGTGTGGCCGAAACAACATGGCAGTCAGTCGATTGGGGATTTGGCAGTGTGTTGTGGGGTGTGCTGATCGGCGGTCTCGTGACCGGGGTTTGGAGAATCGACAGACGCATGAAGCTTGCAGTGGCCCTGTGCGTGCTGCTGATCCCGATCACGCCGCCAGCCATGTTCGGTGTCGGGCATTTGGGTGAACGTATCCCACTTCTGCTTTTGGCGCTTCTGGCTGCAAGCCTGTCTTTGGCTCCCGATGCGAAATCGTTGTTTCGCAAAATAAGTATTGCGATGATCGTCGGGTTGTTTCTGGTACGAAACCTGATGCTGAGCATCGGATGGTATCAGGATGGCAGAGTTTACGCCTCTTATCTTGATGCACTGAACCGCCATGACACGCGCGGCCTGGGCGCAGGAGCTTATTTCGAAGACACCAGAGAGCCACGTTTTTTTCGGACTAACTGCGGCCCCCTTTCCTTTCTCATGATCTTTAACGGCACTGCGATCCCCACATTCGCCGATCCCACCCAGCACCCACTGCACATAATCGGGCCGCTGGCCCATGTGCAAAACGCGGCTCAGGACGTTGCCTCGGACGCAAGTCATACAGTGCCGTCTGCAATAGCCACATTGTCAAACGCCAAAGCTGACACAATTGTCGTTTGCTCGACGGAATCGTTTCCGCCCCAGATCCAAGGATTCAATATTCTTGCGACAACCGCACCATGGATATTGTATCAAAGATCAGCTTCCAAATAATTGTGTATCCCATGATAGTGCCAGTGACCCAGAGAACCGCAGATGAGTGAGCATAATGTGAATGTGATCTCGGGGAAGCCTGCGCTGTTTATCGCAGATCGATCAGACGGGCGGGATAACAATTTCAATCTGATCCGGATCATCGCGGCCAGCCTTGTGCTGGTGGCACATGCCTATCCTCTGAGTTTGGGCGCCGAGTTCGGGCAACCGTTTGAATCCACACTGCATGGGCTGTCGCTTGGTCTGATGTGCGTATGGGCTTTCTTTGCAATTTCGGGGTTTTTCATTACGCGCAGTTTCGACCGTAACCCGTCTGCAGAATCATTCCTGATCGCCAGAGCCCTGAGGTTGTTCCCAGCGCTTGCCGTGGTAACCGTGATCACCATTCTGGTTGCCGGGCTTCTGTTAACACAAGCGCCCCCTTCTAATTTTTGGGGCGAAACCGGCAGCTACTTCATACGCAATATGCTGTTGTTCAAACTGCAATACACATTGCCGGGCGTGTTCGAATCCAACCCCTATGGTGCTGCGATCAATGGCTCGCTCTGGTCTCTTTCATACGAGGTCACCTGCTATGTAGGCGTCCTCTTATGTGGCTTGCTTGGATTTCTAGGAAACAAAAAGATTTTTGTGGGTCTAACGCTGTTGTTCCTGTGTTTCTATACAGTCATCGTCGTATTCATTGACGTGAATCCAAGGGTCGAGGTCCTCATAAGGCTTGGTCTGCCTTTTCTGTCGGGAATGGTTTTTTACATCTGGCGCCGGCACGTACCATTGTCCTGGTCGCTGCTGGCCCTGTCCGCCGCGTTGTCCTTTATGGCCTGGTTCACACCACTGTTTCTGCCTATCTTTGCCATCAGCCTGTCTTATGCCGTGATTTTTGCCGGCTATGCCAAAATCCCGCTTCTTTTGCGCTACAACAAGCTGGGCGACTATTCCTACGGGGTCTACATCTACGCGTTCCCAATCCAGCAACTGGTGGCGCAGTCTGGCGTCACGACGCCAGTCGTCAACATGGCGATGTCTTTCCCCCTCACCCTGTTATGCGCGGTCCTGTCATGGCACTTCATTGAGGCTCCGGCCATGAAGCTTCGGTTTCCGAGGAAAGCGCATGGGCAGGCAGGAACAAAACAAGTAGCGAAGTAGCGCTCTGGCCGATTACCCCTTCCAGATCCGCTTATACGCCGCGATCAGCGCGGGGACCTGATGGGGCCAGGCCATTTCCGCCTCGACCCGGGCGCGGCCATAGCGGCCCATGGCGGCGCGGCGGCCGTCATCTGCCAGCAGCTCGGTGATCTTGTCGGCCATATCCACCGGATCGTTGGCGCGCGCGTAAAGCGAGGCCTCCTGCGCCGAGAACCGCCCTTCGGTCACGTCGAACTGAACGATGGGTTTCTCGAACGCCATGTATTCAAGGATCTTGTTCATGGTGGATTTGTCATTCATCTCGTTCACCCGGTCCGGGTTCACGCAGACATCGGCGGTCGACAGGATCTCAAACAGATCATGATCCGGCGCGCGACCGGTGAAGGTGACATAGTCCGACAGGCCCATATCAGCAGATTGTTCGCGCAGCTTGTCCAGGCTGGGCCCCCCGCCCACAAGGCAGAACTGGATATCGTCGCGCCCCTGAACCTGCACCAGATGCGCCACGGATTCCAGCAGCAGGTCGATCCCTTCCTGATCACCCATGACGCCGACATAGCCCACCATGTATGTCCGCCCGTTGCGCCACGCGGGGTTCGGCGGCAGGTGCTGCAACCGGCTCAGATCGGGGCCCGAGCGAACCACAAAGACATCCTCGGGCGCCATGCCGCCGCGTTCAATGGCGATCTTGCGATAGCTTTCATTGGTGGCAATCGACACCCGGGCCGAGGCGAAGGTCAGCCGCTCGAACGTCTTCATCAGCTTCCAGAAGAAGCCGCGCTTGTCGAACTTGGCCTCGTAAAGCTCGGGATTGATGTCGTGGTGATCGAACAGATAACGCACGCCAAACAGCTTGAAGGGCAGTGCCACCAGAAAGATCAGATCGGGTGGGTTGCAGCCATGGATGACGTGAAACCCTCGGGTGAACTTGATCTTCAGTGACAGCCAGCTTTCCCAGAACAGCGCCGCGCCATATTCCAGCAGATACCCCAGCGCTCCACTGGCATCCAACGGCAGCGGGTGGCGGTAGACCTTGATGCCTTCATCTTCCCAGACACGCTCCTCATGGCCCTTGCCGGTGGGGCAGATAACCGAGACCAGCGCGCCTGCGGCAGCCAGCGTGCGCGCCTCCATCCAGACGCGGCGGTCG
>NZ_JBQERO010000016.1:0-87612 GCF_056535125.1 Ruegeria sp. O4
ACTCAGCATTGGGCTGGAAAAGCCCTGTCGCATTCGAAAGGAAAGTGGCTTAAACGAGCACTTGGGGCGGCACAAAAACGGGACAGGTCCATTTGTTCCAGGCGGGACGAAGCGCACGAATGGCAGGTAAGTTTGGTGTTTCCATGACTGATCCTCCGATCCGCCATGCCCTCCCACAACGACAACCCGACGTTGACCGAGGCAACATATCACAGGATGCTGCGCCGCATTCGAGGTCTGGAACGAGCCCAAAATACAAAATGCTTCAACGCGCTTTAAGGTCAGCGATGCGCAGAAAGCAGACTTTGCAAAGTCAAGCTAGGCCCAAACAAGGCATTGAGTTTTGCATTTGGTGCTGCACCGCTTCTTCCCAGAAGCGGACACTGGCAAGTAGCGGTTCTCCTTCGCGGATAAGGACAAAATCCTGTCTAAACCAATGAGGTTTCGCCCGAGGGTTTTGTCAGTGCCAAGCCTCGGAGATAACGTTTAACGGCGGGAACGGTGAAAAACGACCGTTTACGCTCAAGCTCTGGCTGATCACTCGGATATTGACTTCACCCTAACTATCAATGCCGCCGGGATAATGGAGTCTGTTCGCTGCAAGGTAACACGGTCACCTGTATCATCTCGATAAATTAGACCACTGTGCTCAAAGGAGGTAAGTGCAACCGCCCAGTATTCACACGCCTGACTTAGATCATCTGCGCCCCCACAACTCGCATTTGACCTGAAGAAGTCTTTATTAGACACCAGTTCCCATACAACATCCAAAGAAGAACGGGTGTGTGTTGTGAATATCGTGATGTCGCCACGAAGGTCCCAGACGAAGTAAGTTCGGTAAGCATTCCGTCCACCACGGAAATAATCTGTGTCTACAGAACGTCGTGTGCCAGCAAGACTTGGTTCATGTCCTGCCAATAGCTCTTGACGGCGAGGAAAAACAACCTTGGGCCCTACTTGAACAGCATCACGACACGAGTCGAAATATCTCTGAATCCTGTCGTCCGTGTAGTGTTCCTTTAGCTCAAGTTGATCTAATCCCTTCAGATACTGATATCGTCGTGAATCCTGAGTTTTAACGTCAAACAAGTATGGTGCTACACCAGTCTCGGTTAAGGTTCGCTCGGGGTTGCTGGATGTCCTAAATGCTTCTGCATTCAAGCAGAAGACAGCCGTCAGATTCGGCGCGTTCATCAATGGATTGCGAACAACGCCAAGTCTTTTAAAAAACCCAGCGACTTGGGGATTTCCGCTTTCCTCAATGTAGCCAATCGGTACTATCGCTTTGACGTTGGAGTCCGCTTGGACTTCATCCCATATCTCGTCCAGCGAGTATCCAAAGGATGATATAAGCCCGGACTCATCGCCGGAGACTGTCTTACCGCCCGCCTCTGATGAAATTCGCCGCTCCAAGAACTGCTGCGTATCAACGAGTTCAAGTTGTGCGTTACCAGTTATTATTCGAATGCCGGACCATTGTAACATTTCACCTTGAGCAGAGATGAATGACTGATTGCGAGCTACATCCACCCCAGGATACAAACTACTCCAAACTGTCTCTGCGCTCGCTGGAAATGCGTATGACAGTGCCCCAACCAGAAGGTTGATTAGTTTATTCTTCACTCTTGCAAACCTCTTCTGTTGCGAGCGACTTCTCCAAAACGGCAGTAACCCTAAATTCAAACTGTGTCTGTTGGTCGATACCAGGACCTTGGCAAGGGTTACTACTGTCGCTCCCACCAAAGCAAAGGTTTATCGGTATGTAACCCCATTCGCTCTCTTCGTGTGCCAGGTGTGCACAAGCGTCTTGCGTGAAATCAAAGTGTTTTCGCAACCGGTTTGTGTTTGTGGGATCGAAAGCCTTTGGCTGTCCATCAGCCACTTTTATCCCATACGTAACCTCATTTTCCTGTACATCGTAGAGGTTATCGCGTTTTTTGTATGGATTTCGCCGCTCAGGTTGGAGAAACAAATGCAGCCTATATCCAGATCTGTACATTACCCGATGTGAGATTTTTTGAATGTAGGTAACTTCCCGCCCGTCGTTGTCTTTAAACTGATGCACCTCGGTTCTTCGAAACTGTTCGGGCGACAGGACGATACGCAGTTGGTTCAAAGGGAATTCTTCGTGCTTCAAAAAGGTGTTTACTCGAAATAGACTAAATTCTGTTTGATCATCTGGCTCAACAACCGCACCCGCCAGTTGACTTATACGCTCTTCTTTCTCTTTTTCCGAGCCTAGAAGAACCTCTAAGTTCCGCAAGGCTCCGTCCACCGTATTTCCAATAGCCCCCAAAACCGCAGATTGGGACGTATCGGTTTCAAACAACGATTTGACGCTGCCGTCCAGTTCACCAACACTGGTGGATAAACCGCTAACGTTGCTACTAAGGCTTGAGTGTTTAAACGACAAATTGCTTAGCCAAATTAGTCCCACAATAGCGATCACTGCACCTATCGCTCCCGCTCCGACAAATGATGGGAAGATGAATCTTCTTAACCCCTTGGCCTTTCTTGCCACGATCCCTTGCAAACGTGTTTCAATGATTTTCTCAATATCTGATTTAGTGAGCTTTGTATTGTTGAATTGATTAATGCAAAACTCAAACTTGTCACCATCTTCCCAGACTCTCTTTACCGGAAGTGAATACTTCGCTGTTCTGGAAATCGACCTCTCTGTTTCTTGATGCAGTTCGGCAATTGATACCGTATTTTTACCGTTATCCACTCCTGAACTTATTGCTTCCTTGAAGTGCTCAAAAAAAACGGTGTTTCTCGCCTCTGGCTCAGCGATGGCTTTCTTGTCTCGTGGAACAGCACCTATTGCATAAGTACCTTCAACATCCAGCTGAGCCTCGATGCCGTCAACAGCATCCATTTCTCCTTCGATGGCTTGGCCAGCATAACAGCAGTCCAGCAAGAAAATTCTTTTCTTTGCAGTAGATTCAGCAATGGCAGACTTGACGGCTGATATTGGCACACCATCTATTTCTTTGTCGTAAGAAGTAGTTCCCGTAGTGCAGAAATAGAGCGGTTCCTTTGCATCTCCATATAGTCCGTGCCCACAATAGTAAACCAGAAGAGTGTCCTTTGCGGATTGCGCTATGTCCTTCAGCTTCTTGAGAAAAACCTCTCTCGATTCTACGTTTTCTACGACTTCAATGTCCCCAGGTTCTAGTCCTACAACTGAGACATCAGACAAAATTTCCTGAAAGTCGGCCAAGTTGGCTGATACTTGAGGGATTTCCGGGAGGTTTTCAGAGTCCGATGCCGAGACCGATGTCCCAATCAATATCGCCTTACTACCGGGTTGAAAGGATAGCATTATTCACTACCCAAGCCTAAGGTATTGGCGACGCGGACCAACTCTTCCGGTGTCAGGTTATCTGACTTGACAGTTACCTGTTCGTCACCTCGTGTGACAGAAATCTCAATCTTTTTTTTCTTCGCTTCGAGCCATGAGAAAACTTGCTTGACTAGTTCGACGGTAGCCTCAGCTCCAAGAATCGCTCCAAGAATCGCTAGTACAGTTGGACCCATCTCGCCTGGCTGCGGAGGTATTTCTTTCAATGAGAGGTCGTTTAAGCTCTGAATCCGAGAGGCCTTTAGCCAAGCCAGTAAATCTCTAGCATCCGCAACATCTTGTTCTCTGGTTGAATTGCCTTGGACCTCAAGTTCTAACTTCATTCTATCTCTCCAGACGCTTACGTGATCTTTTCAGCATTTTCCTAACTTCGCGGTCAGCCAAATTGAATGTCGCTACGCTGTGGTATACGAAATCGCTGCGTAGTAACGTTTTGCGTACGATGCGATTAGGGCTTTCTTGTCGGTTCCGTTCACTATCCGCCGAGCGCCTTCCCAATCTTGTTTCACGTTAACAAAATAGTCAGATAATTTCTTGCCAGTGAATGTTCCCTTGATCATTCCCTCAAATATAATCTCAGTTGCGCGGGGCAGATTAAGCACTTTATCTGCTTTAGCGCGGCTGCTGGTCAAATCTGTCCCTAGCCGGTTTTCCCAATCTGCATAATTGTAACGCCCAGTAATCTGCACAAAACCTCGCCCATGAAACTTAACTCCGTCTCCCTTGGCTAAGTTCCCTAGGCGCTTCGCCACCTTAGGGCGGTCCCCTTCTATGTCATACATTCGAAAAAAATAGCTATCGCTGCCATACTCTTTGATTGGCTGCATCTTGCGATCAACTTCATGATGGGCGGTGGCCAAAACATACGCCAACCATCTGTCATCTTTTGCAGCATGGTGCTTCTCCCAATAGTCCAGAAGGGCAATCAAACCCTGGACTTGTTTTTTGCGAAGTAAGCCATCGAATAGTGTGAGGCGCACCGTATCAAAAAAGAATTTTCTATTAATATTACTCAAGCCTACCTCCCCAAAAAACGCACAAGCCATTGAAAATGTAACAAAATAAAGAAGCTGTAGCTTTCGCCAAAGCAACTTTAGCGCGATTCTTATGATTTGGGCAACTTTTGTGCCGCTGATCCCGCTGAACCATCACTGTACAATGCGCAAACGGGTGAGTTTAAATTTACGATCAGAGATTTTATCTTGGGGGCTTTGGTTTTGGTTTACTGCGACAAATCTCGCGTTTGTCCTAGTTCATAGTCTTCTCTTTTATCCCAATATTGTGAGGCTAGAAGAAGTGTCTGACGAGTAACGATATATGTGCGCCTGGAAGTATGCTTGAACTCAGAAGTCTGCGCTTTGTTTCCCAAAAACGATGGACTGCTTCCCGTCCTGCCTTCAGGCCGGGCATATCCGCTTTGGGCTGCGTGCGGCCAATCATGCTAACAGCAGACAACGATGGCACCGAGCCCAATTCAGTCGTTTACAGCAGACAACATGATTTCCTGAACGTCGCGCATGTCCTAGTCAATGGCTTGGTGCAAAACTGAAAAGCGTGATTGTGAATGCCTGCTTCAGGCTGGGACCAGCCAATCATGCTTGCTGCGGAGAACGGCAACACTGAGCCCGTTTGACCGGATGCTGCGGTTTGAACAGAGGTCCGCTTTAGACAAGATGCAGAAGCTATCGTGAGCACCCTGTCGACTTGCCAAACCTGCCTAGCACGTTGCGTGTGATCTGTTCGACCTGTCTGTCCTGTCGGATCAGGCCCGCTACCCATTCGCAGGTCGCAGCGGTGAATATCTCACCCTTGCCACGCGGCCACGAGATGATCATTCCGTTGCCGCGTTTGCAGGCGTCCAGAGTTTCGGGTGTGACCGCTCCGAACAGCACCTGCGCCTTGAACGCCGCGTCGGCTGACCCGATGTAAGGCGTCTCGCCCCAGATGCCGTGATCCGCCTCGATGTTGGTGGCCAGCCCCATTGCAAGGATCTCGATCTCTGGAACGGCCCCGTCGGTACAAGTCGGGTATGGCAGCCCATCTTCGAAGCGGTAGTCCAGCCCGTCGACCTCGTACCCGAATATCCGCGACCGGGCACCCAGCACGTCGCCATAGCCGACACCTGCTCCGTCAAACGCCCAATGATCGTCGCGATAGATCGTGAAACCGCCCGCTCCGCCGCCCACGCAATTGCCAAGACCGGCATAGACACCGCGAAGGGCGTTGACCCCGAAGGTCAGGGCACCGGGGCGGCCCACCGGCGCGACCTCGAAGGCGCCCGAGACGAGATGCTCCTGATTCGTGCCCATCAGCGGATCCTGATCTGCGATATACTTGTAACAGACTTGCGTGCGACCCTCGTTCTCGATCCTAGTCTGCCACAGGAAATTGCCCGCAAACCGCGCGACATTGCCGCCACCGTCGACATAGGCGTCGACCGCATCGCGCATCTCCGCGCTCCAGTATTCATCGTGGCCGACGAACACGGCGCAGGCGTAGCGGTTCAGCACGTCTGGCTCGCGATGCAGATCATGCTGCGTGATCACGTCGAAGTCATAACCTTCACCCTCGGCCCAGCGGGCGAAGTGACGCTCGTAACTGGCCCAGCCCGCCGAGGCGTATTTCTTGGAGTAGCCATAGGCATAGGCCCATTCCATGTAGGGATAGCGCACCATCTCGCCGGGTCTGGTCGGTTGTTCGCGCAGCGCACGGGGGGCGCCCTCGGGCAACTTGCAAAAGCCGCGCGTCCAGGGACGCTGGGTCGAGACAACTGGGGAAAAGGAGTTGCCGTCCGGTCCTGTGATGCCCTCGTAATGATTCGAACCGCCCCAGCAATTATAGGCCAGCCATGTGCCCGTTGCGCAAACCAGCACGTAGGGCGGTGGCGGGGCGTCGGACGCGCTTCTGACCAGGATAATATGGTGCTCTTCGACCAGATCATCACCGCGACGGGCGCGAAGTGTCATCAGATAGCCGCCGGGCGTCCAGCTTTCGGGGATTGTGAAGGTGAAAGTCTCGGGCCAGCCGCAACCATTGACCGAGCAGTCAGCCGGTGTGGGATGGTGCACCCCCTCAAGGCCCGTTTCCGTCAGAAGCGGTTGATAGACCAGCCCGTCGCGTCCGATTTCAAGATCCCATTCCGTAGCCGTTGTAGACACATGAAGCGCGACGCGGTCGCCCGGGGCATAGCTCATCTCGGGCGTGTAACCCCAGATTTCCAGCACCCGGTCATCGCGGGCTGGTCCTATGTAATAATGATCAAGGATATGGCGCGCCCTTGCCCGTGTACGCGGTGTGATGACGGGGCTGATCTGATCCTGGGTCATGTGTCTACTCCGGCAGATAGCGTTCCGACCAGCTCTCGGCGGCGGCGCCTGTGTCGATCATGTCTTGAATGTCGGTGTCACCGTAACCCAGACACGCAAGGATCGCGCGCGTGTTCTGTCCGTATTTCGGCGCAGGGCCGGGGATAGTGATCTTCGCGTTGCCCGGGCGCACCGCATTGGGCGCAACTAGATCGACCCAACGGCCCATTGGGTGGCGGTCGTGGCGGACGGCGCGGAAGGTTGCGTTGCGAATGTCGATCGCGCCTTCGCTTTCCCGTTGGAGCCCGACATCGCGGGTGTCATGCAGCGAGCCCAGCGGCGTAACTCCGGCCGAACTGCCGGCAAAGGCATGTGCCCAGTGGGCGGCTGGTCTTTGCGCAAACCGGCTGGAAAGCGCGGCCTCGATGTCGTCTGCGCTTGCTGCAAGATCGGACAATTCCGGAACGCGGGCCAAGGCTGTTTCACGTTCCGTCGGCGCGGCAAAGAACATCCATCCATCAGATGCGGCGTAGCAGCGATAGAAGGCCCCCCAACCGCGTGTTTCGCGCCCCGAAGGTTCGTCAAACGCGGGCCGGCCATCGAAATCATACATGAATTGCGCCTGGATCATTTCGCCCGCCGCAGCAAGAGAGGCGCGGGCGATGCCGCCCTTGCCGGTCAGCCGCAGCCGTTCCAACGCAGCACCTAGCGCCACACAGGCGCAATGCCCCGTGAGCGCATCGATTGTACCGAAATGGGCGTGCTCCTCCGGTGTCTCCGGCCCGCCGCCAAAGCGGGTCATTACCCCTGTCGCCGCCTGCGCCAGATCATCATAGCCAAGATGATCCGATTTCGGCCCCCTCCGCGGCCCGCCCCAGGCATCAAGCTGCACCAGAATGAGGCGTGGATTGATGTCGTTCAGGCGCGTTTCGGTCAGGCCCAAAGCTGCGCGTTGCTGATCGGTGCCATTCATGGTGATCACGTCCGCCTCGGCCACCAGCCGCCACAACACCTCCCGTCCTTTCTCCGAGCGCAGATCGAGCAAGACGCTCTCTTTCCCGCGCTGCGCGTGCAGCCCGAACACCACCGCGTTCCACGGATCGACAGAGGGCTTTACAGGCTGAACCAGCGTGACCCGCGCCCCAAAGCGCGCCAGCGTCGAACCGATGGTCGGCCCGGCAATGACGTTTGTAAGGTCCAGAACCTTCAGCCCATCGAGCCAACCGCTCTTGCCATCGCCGCCAGTGGGAGTTCGAGGCGGTTCCGAAAGAACGCCGGCAAGCGCGCCGCGAAATTCATCGGCCACGGGTCCTGCGGTCTTGTCCATCGCGCCCGGATCATCAGCGAGCCAGGCCACATTGCCCATCTGACGCATCCGCCCGTGGCGGGGATCGTCCAGTTCGATCACCAGCCCTGACGCCAGCGCATGGTCGTCCGACAGCCATTCGGCGGTGTTCCGCTGTGCCGTGGCAGGAGCTTTGGCGGCCCCGAACAACGCTTCCCACTCATGCGACGGGCGGGTCAGAAACGCCGCCTTCATCGCGTCCGAAAGCCGCTTGCGATCATTTTTGCCCACAGGATAGCTGCGCAAGGCCCAGTCAGCGGGCCAGTCCGAACGATCGACATAGACATCGAAATCCGGCAGCTCCTTCAGCAGATCGGCCAGCCCCAGAACCTCCAGCACCCGTTGGGGATGGTTCACAATCGAGCAGGAAACGATGTAGAATCCCCGCCCATCAGCACAGGTATAGGTGCTGTAGAACGGATCGAGAAATTCCGACAGCTCGGCAAAGCTCAGATCGTTGGGCAGCCCTTCGCGCGCCCGGCGCTCCAGCTCCAGCTCGCGCGGGGATTTGTAGCGATCGGGATAGTCCTCGATCTGCTCGCAATTGTAGACCAGCCCCTCCAGCAAGGCCGAGGCCAGCGGCACCTCGATATGCTCGCCCCCCATCCGCTCTCTTGCAGTCAGGGCAAACAGCACGGACATCGCACCGAATGCTGCACCATAGGCAGAGGCCAGCCCAAGCGGCGTGAAGGACGGGTTGATCCCCATCAGCCGCCGGTTCAGGCCCATGTCGGTGAATTGTCCCGTGCGCGCCGCGATCACGGCCTCCCATGCGGCAAGACCCGCGAACTCCGGATCGGTGGAGGCAAAGCCGGGCAGCGAGAGCGAAACAATGCTTGGGTTTGCCTGCCTGAGGGCCTCCGGGCCTAGCCCCAACCGCTCCATCACGCCGGGTCGGAAGTTCTCGATCACCACGTCGGCACGGCGCACCAGCTCGAGCGCCGTGTCACACCCGGCCTCTGTCTTGAGATCGAGTGTCAGCGCCCGTTTGCCGCGCGACAGCATGTCAAAGGCCGGGTCCTGCCATTTCGGCCCGCCGGGCGGGTCGATCCGGATCACCTCGGCGCCAAGATCGGCCAGCATCATGCCAACCAGCGGACCTGCAAGGTAATGCCCGAAATCAAGGACACGGATGTGGGAAAGGGGGCGATTGTGCATTGTCGCAGATTCCTGATCTGGATGTGTCTACCAAGCACTCTAGAAACCTGAGCCGCCAAAGATCATACTCATACTGCCAAAAACCGGATTAGTTCTGCCAATGCGTTCCATCAATGTCTGTGTCTTCCTGTGCGATGCCTTTTCCAACATGGTGCTGGCATGTCTTCTTGAGCCCCTGCGCGTTGTCCGTGATCAGACGGGCGCCAACATAAGCTGGAGCATTCTAACTGAGGGTGACCGCGCCGTCGCAAGTTCCAGCGGGCTCAGCGTTTCTCCCGAAATGCCCATAGCCGCGGCGCCTGCTCCCGATCTGGTCATCATCATCGGTGGAGACACCTTTCGCGACAGGAAGGAAGCAACAGCGCCTCGCATCCTTGGCCGGCTGATGCAGGGGGCCGTTGTGATTGCCGCCGATACCGGAGCCTGGGTGCTCGCGCGAGGCGGGTTCCTGAACGGTCGGAAGGCCACGTTACACTGGCAGATTCTCGAGGAATTCGCCGAGGAGTTTCCCAAGGTCGAGGTCCTTTCCGATCGCCATGTGCAGGATGGCCGTTTCTGGACATGTGGCAGTGCGGCCGCGGCTTTCGATCTGATTTTGCAGTTCATTCGGGATCGTTTCGGCGCTTCCATCGCATTCGACGCCGGTGCAATGTTCCTGCACGACAACTCCCGGCGGCACGGTGCCTCTTATCCCGATCAGGCATTGTCGCAAGCGGTGTCCCCAAAGCTGAAACGCGTTGTCGTGCTCATGTCCGAAGCGCTCGAAACATCACGGTCTATCCCCGCCCTCGCGGAACAGGCACACATATCCGAACGGTCCTTGCGCCGTCTGTTCTGGACGGAATTGCAGACCACGCCGGGGCGATACTACTTGCTTCTTCGTCTGGCCCGCGCCCGCGAACTGCTTCGATACAGCGACCTCTCACTCGATCAAATCGCTCTGCGTTGCGGCTTTGCGAATGCGACCACGCTGACGCGTAGCCTGCGTAAGAACTTCGCATCCGATCCGCTTCAGGATCGTAAGACAAATCTGTGACCATTCCTGCCTACGCTTTGGTGAAACGCCCCAAAGTTCGAACGACGCGTTTTCGAGCTCCGCTGGGCGTGGCTTTCACCAATCGGCACGTGCAAAACCGGCCGTTGGCAGGCTCCCCTCGAATGGCAGCAAAGTCCTGCAGACTGTGAGTTCGTGCACCCTGAAAATTTGCGCCTGCAGCGAACGGCCGGTTCGACGGGCCGCACCGCAGCGGCGACATGTGTCGATGAACGTCCGCTTCGGGCCGTCCTCATCGTTGTAATCTTGGCCTAGTCCGAAGATGCTGCAGTCGATCTTACGGCGGCAGTGAGCCCAGAGCGGCAGATGCTGCACCAGCCAGGAATGGCAGCAGTGCGCAAAATGTTGACTCTACAACGCTGAACGAACGGCGCACACTGGACTTTGATCACACTCTCACTCACTGAGGTGCAGAATTCTCCAAACCGGTCGATTGCCGAATTCGCAGTTGGTAAAATAGTTTACGTTTTGACTGTCATCTCCGGTACTAGTCACTCGGTCAAAAGAGCCGAAAGCTCATCCGCCCCTTTTTGCAGTATTCCCAGAAACGACATCAGACTGTTGACGTCATGACGTTGTGTCGGCGCATGAACCGAAAGCGTGCCTACCAATCGGCCTTGCCCATCCTGAACGGGTACAGCTAAGGCAGTCATTCCGGTCATGAATTCCTCGTCATCGGTGGAATAACTATTCTCAGAGATACGTTGGATCTCCGCTCGCAGCGACTTGGGATCAGTCAGCGAGCGCTCCGTCTGTGGTTGTAGATTTCCCGCTGAAAGAAAACCGTCCAGCGTTTTTTGCCGCAGTGTGGACAGGTACATCTTGCCGCTGGCCGTACAATGGAAAGGTACCTGAGTACCAACCGGAAGCTGAATCCGCAGTGGCCACTTCGTTTCCACCCGGTCCAGATAGATCATCCCCTCGCGGTCTGGAATGGCGAGATTGCAGGTTTCACCAACCTGCTCGGCGACGCTGCGCAAGATCGCCAGACGCGCCGTACGCAGGTGCTCGGAAGACATCGTATTAACTGAAAGCAATCGCAGTCGGTGTCCAGGGCCGTATGAACGCCCATCCAGATCGCGCTGCAGGAAGCCCTCGGCTTCTGCGGTTTGCAACAGGCGGTGGATGGTTGGCTTGGCCAGGCCCAGTGACTCGATCAGGTCTGACGGTTTGACGGCGACCCCGCGTCGCGCCACCTCCTCAAGGATGAGAAGAAGGCGCAAGTTGGTCGGTATCTGAGTTTCTTTGTCTTTTGTTTCCGTCGCGGCCATTCCGTAACAGTCTAGTTATTTGGCAGCAGGATCAAGGCCAGATCGGGTACTAGCGACACCAAAACCCACACTGACAGCAATGCGACCAGATAGGGCACAGTGTACCGCAGCAGCCGGAAATAGGGCACGCCGGTCACGCCTGAAGCCACATAAAGGTTTAAGCCATATGGCGGAGTGATGAACCCGATAGATGCCCCAACAAGGAAGATCACCGAGAAATGGATCGGATCAATTCCGACTGACGCCGCTATCGGGGCAAGGATCGGGGCCAGGATGATCGTCACAGGTAGGCTTTCCAGCACCATGCCCGAGAAGAAGACGATCACCATCGAGGTGAACAGCACCGCATGGTACCCACCCATTGAGGTCACGAAATCCCCAATGGTCTGCTGTGCGCCAAGCAATGACAGGATCTGCTGCATCACCACCGAAATCGCGATCAGCGGTGCAAGAATTCCGGTGATCTGGGCCGAACGGATAACGATCGATGGGATCTCAGGGATCGTAAACCCTTCGACTACGAACATCTCGGCATAGCTCTTCTCGGTTGGCGATATATCATTCCGCGCGCCCATGATCCGGTTGATCGGATAGCTGACCAATCCTGCGATCACGCAGAAGCCAACTGTCACGCCCGCTGCTTCGGTCGGAGAGAATTTGCCCGTGTAGATGCCCCAAAGCACCAGTCCGATGGCGAAGAACCCAAGCCATGCGCCAAAGGCGGTTTTCAACACTCGGTTCAGCTGTAGCGGGATCAGATGCCCCCAACCATTAAGGCGGCAAATGATCCAGCACGCGAACTGCATGCCAAAGACCATCAGTGCGCCAGGAAGGATGCCCGCAACGAACAGTTCGGAAATCGGCAGGTTCATAAGAAACCCGTAGACGATAAAGATGATCGACGGAGGAATGATGATGCCCACCGTGCCGCCCGCCGCCGCTGTGGCCGCGCTGAATCGTTCGTCATAGCCGCCTTTCACCATCTCAGGATGTAACATCGAACCAATTGTGGCTGTCGTCGCCGAGTTGGATCCCGAGATTGCTGCGAATAACCCGCAGGCGCCAAGCGAGGCCATCGCCAACCCGCCGCGTATCCAGCCCAGACAGGCATAGGCAAAATCGCTTAGACGCCGCGCAATGCCCGATTTGTTGATAAGGTCTCCGGTCAGGATGAACAGGGGCATTGCCAGTAGGGCAAAACCCTTGTTGAACACGTTCAGCAACTCGGCGCCCATGTTGTCCAGCGTCAGACCAAGGACAAATGAACAGCCTATGACCCAATAGCCGATCACCAACAGGACCGGCACGCCCAACATGAACAGAAAAGTGACCCCAAGCGAGATCAGTGTGACCATGGTTCCATCTGTCATCAGTCTGCTCCGATCACTGCCTGCTTGATCAGCGGCTCACCTGTTTTCCAGTTGTGCAGATCGTCGGCGAGGTTTTGAAACACCCGCCCGACCATCAGAAAGAACGACAGTGGTGCGGCCAGAAGGAACCACCACTGCATGATGTTGTCGGTCCCCAGAACGATCTGAAAGTTCGATGCCGATAGGGCGACCAGCCTGGACGTGGTCACGATGACGATCACTGCGAATATGAACCACAGCACGGCGTCAAGGATCAGGCAGGCCAATTGCCCGCCGCGCGGCATGGCAGAGCGGAATTCACTAAAGCTCAAATGTGTGCGTAGACGGACGTTGTACGAGGCCCCGAACCACGCCATCACCATGAACAGCAGCGGTGGAATAGTAGTCGACCAGGGCTCTTGATCGTTGAATACGAACCGGTCGATCACGCCCCAAAAGATGATCAAGGCAATGGCAAGGTAGGAGTACACCATCACCGATCGTTCCAGATGCCGTTCGATGAAGGGCACGGCCCGATAGATCAGCATGATGACGAACCCGCCCAGGGCCGAGACAATCGCGCCTAACACCCAGGTTGCGTTGGATTCCAGTGCGGATTGAATCTCGAACGAATCCTGGCTGAGAAAGGCGCTGAATATCGCGCCGATATCTGCCCAAAATGACATCTACCCCGTCCTCCTAATCGGTATTTGTTGAACCGGCCCAGCGGGGCCGGTTCGGTAAGTCTATCAGGCCTGGCCTTTCCACCAACGGCGCGGCTCGACATTTTCCGGTAGTGTATCGGCTGGAATCTCACGCGCGATGTCATAGATTTCCTGATAGGTATCGATGCCACCTGCCCATTTGTTCAGGCGTTCACGCCATTGCGCCCAGGGCTCGGGGTTGTAGTTTGGGGCGCACATTTCCTCGGCCAGTTTGATCTGATCATCCGCCAGAAATGCCGGGCGCACGCCGTTTTCGGCAAAGATCGTGTCAGGCAGTTGCGGGTCCGAGAAGCCCACGGTGTTCAACAGCGCCGCCTCATTCGCGCCCTGAATCAGCGCCTGCGTAAAGTACGAAGATTCCATCACAGCATCCTGTAACTCGCCGCTCAGCCCATCAAACACCTTTGCTGACATTGAGGTATGTTCGGTTCCGCAGAAGAATTTCAGGTTCACTGACTGCGAGACCACCGGCGCCATGTTGGCATAGGCAACGGCCGAGGCCCATGTTTCGGCCCCGTCGATCAGACCAGTCTTGAGCGCGTCCAGAGTCTCTTCCCATGCCACCGGCACCGGGTTCAGGTTCAATAACTGCATCGCAATCCGGCCCAACTGCGTGCCGGTCACGCGGTTTTTGGTGCCAAACAGTTCTTCCAGTTTGGTGACGGTCGGTTTGTCTGAAAAGGTCGATCCCATTTGCAGACCGCGCAATTCGCAATGAGTGAACAGGAACTTCAGCCCATGCCGTTTCTCCAGCGGATCACGCAGGATGCGCTGGCTCGCCGGGCTGTAGAAGAAATGATACTGTGCCGCGCGACTGGGGAACATATACGCGTAATCCAGCACGTTCAGATAGGGCGCACCGCCGGCAGAGTTCTGGGTCGATGCCGCATAGATGTCGACGATACCCTGCTGTGTCTTCTCAACACAGCTCAACTGTCCGCAGATCTGATTGTCACCGATGAATTCAATCCGAATCTCGCCATCCGTTCGCTCTTCCAGATCCCGTGCGAACTCGATTGCGCCTGCGCGTTCAATCAGCAGGTTGCGGGTGTTGAAGCCCGACGCGCCGAATTTCAGCGTGTGCTTCGGTTCTTTCGAAAAGCGTTTCTCGTAAGTTGATTCGGCAGCCTGTGCCAGATTCGCCAGGCTCATTGCGCCACCGAACCCGCCTGCTGCCAATAAGGTCGAGCTCATGCCGTAACGGCCCGCAACTCGGAAGAAATTCCGACGCGAAATACCACTTAGTTTCCGACCAATCTCCATTGCTTACCTCCCTGATCACAATTATTGAGACGTTTTGTATCAAAAAAGGCTAGTATAATTCGATCAACTTGCATAGAGTTTTTTTCAGCAACTTTCGGAGGAGGCAGTCATGGAGGTGGATTATGCGGTTGTTGGCGCGGGGTCTTCGGGCTGTGTCATTGCCAATCGGCTAAGCGCTGATCCCAATACGACGGTTGCGCTGCTTGAGGCTGGTGGCCGCGATACGAACCCGTGGATTCACATCCCTGTTGGCTATTTCAAAACAATGCACAATCCATCGGTCGACTGGTGTTATCGGACCGAACCCGATCCCGGCCTGAACGGTCGATCCATCGATTGGCCACGCGGTAAGGTGCTGGGTGGGTCATCCTCTTTGAATGGGTTGCTATATGTGCGCGGCCAGAAAGAGGATTACGACCGTTGGCGTCAGATGGGCAACGAAGGTTGGGGCTGGGAGGACGTGTTGCCACTGTTCAAACGCTGCGAGGATCAAGAGCGCGGCGAGGATGAATTCCACGGTGTCGGTGGACCTTTGTCTGTGTCCAACATGCGCATCCAACGTCCCATCTGCGACGCATGGGTCGCTGCAGCGCAGGCCGCAGGTTATCCGTTCAATCCAGACTACAACGGGGCCGAACAAGAGGGCGTCGGGTACTTTCAGTTGACCACCCGCAATGGTCGACGCTGCAGCGCAGCCGTGGCGTATCTAAAACCTATCCGGGGTCGTCAGAACCTCAACATCATTACCAATGCCTTGGTAGCGCGGGTGGTTTTAGAAGGGAAAAAGGCAACCGGACTGGTTTATCGGGATCGTTCGGGTGCTGAACAAACTCTAAAAGTCCGGCGCGAGATCATTCTGTCCGGTGGGGCGATCAATTCCCCCCAAATTCTGATGTTGTCGGGAATCGGAGACCCAGATCATCTAAAGGAAAACGGTATCGAACCGCTGCACGCCCTGCCGGGTGTCGGCAAGGGTTTGCAGGATCACTTACAGGCGCGGCTTGTGTTTAAATGTAACGAGCCGACTTTGAATGACGAAGTCCGCAGCCTGTTCAATCAGGCGCGAATTGCCCTGAAATACGCGCTGTTCCGCGCAGGCCCGATGACCATGGCCGCCAGCCTTGCCACCGGTTTCATGAAAACCCGCCCCGAGGTTGAAACCCCCGACATTCAGTTTCACGTCCAACCCTGGTCCGCTGACAGTCCTGGCGAGGGAGTGCATCCGTTTTCAGCGTTCACGATGTCGGTGTGCCAACTGCGCCCGGAAAGCCGCGGAGAATTGCGGTTGAACGGTCCCGATCCGTCTAAACACGTCAAAATCGTCCCTAACTACCTGTCCACGGAAACGGATTGCAAAACGATCGTCGATGGCGTGAATATCGCACGTGGGATTGCCAAACTGGCCCCTCTGGCTTCAAAAATTTCCGAGGAATTTCGACCGACGGCAGAGCTGAGTTGCGACGATTACGAAGGCACGCTAGATTGGGCCAGATCCAACACCGCATCAATCTATCACCCAACCGGAACTTGCGCGATGGGAAGCAATGGCATGTCCGTTGTCGACGCAAAACTAAATGTGCATGGAATAAAGAACCTAAGGGTAGCTGATTGCTCCATTATGCCGGATATCGTCAGTGGCAACACTAATGCGCCAGCAATTATGATAGGCGAAAAGGCAAGCGACTTGATAAGTGCAGATGCCTGACAGTCCCTCCGTCTTGTCCGCATGCCATGCAAAATGCCCAAAACACTCGCAACCGATGGATCAGTGCGCCATTCGCGCAAGCTCAAGCTGTTTGGTCGGTGGAGTCTGGTCGCAACTTGCGCTTTGCCTAACTCATGACTCATGAGTCATGACTGACAGTGATCTGGGAGCGACCATTGGTCAATGATCTGTGGAGCATCTAGCGCAGGGACTTAACACCACACCAACCTCGCGAAGCATGCATAAGCGGACGCAGACACTTTCCTAAAGTTCAACTCTTAACGTCCGCTTTCCTATTTTTAGGCGTACAAGTACTGCACTTGCTGAGATAGACATACACAGCCCTGGGTCGCGAACTTGAATGTTCCCTAATTGTCTGGGTGCGGACACTGCGTCGGTGAACGCTATTGGCAGCTAAGTCCCGCAATCTGTGAGTTCGACGAGGCCCGGAGTTCGCGCTTGCGGCGAATGTCCGGAAAGCGGGCTGCAACCGCAGAATTCAGGACTAAGGTCGAACGGCATCTGTGGGTGGCTCCTGCATTGCAAGAGTTTTTTGGCGATTTCTGCGGTCGATTTCGTCAGTACTGTCGTCTGTCCGGCCTGTTCGTGCGGTGGTGTTCCGCTGGCCCTGATGAATTCCGCGAGCGAGGTTCCAATCGGCTTATCGGCCTCGGAAGAGGGCCGCTGCCATTCCCGGAGTGTCCTTGCTCTTGGTTGACTTACTTCCGCATCATCACTTCAACGTCTTGCATCTCGTGGGCAGTCGGTGTGGTTAGAACGCCGGCTGCCGGTATTCCTGTTTCTTCGTGAGCATCGCCCAGATGGCCCGCGCTGCCTTGTTTGCCATGGCGACTGTTGCCAGCCGGAACGGCTTGTCAGCGATGATTTTGGCAGTCCAGAGATCGACCTTCTCGGGTGAGCGTTTCGCCATGACCGCGCGCGATGTCATGCTCACGACCAAAAGTTTGCGAATGTAACGATCGCCTTGCTTTGTGATCTTGCCCAGCTTCTCCTTGCCGCCGCTCGACTTGTTGAGCGGGGTGAGGCCCAGCCATGCGGCCAGATCTCTTCCTGTCCGAAACTGATGCGCGTCACCGATTGTGGCGACAATTGCTGACGCTGTGATCGGCCCGATGCCAGGCATGCGCATCAATCGGCGTGCATCTGCACTCAGCAATGCATGTTGCTCGATCATCTTCGAATAGCCGTCAATGCGTTCATTCAGGCCGATGAACTGATAGCACTGTATGCCAAGCATGCCGTTCGCGATTTCAGGCATGTCGGGATGATCGCCGCTCAGATGGCGCTTCGCAAAAGCCGTCACCGCTTCGATCCCGATGGGCAATATTTGCCCAAACTCGCGCAATAGGCTGCGGATCATGTTGGCCAACTGTGTGCGCTGTCGGACGGCCAGGTCGCGCGTTCTGTGAATGGATAATATGGCCTGCTGGTCTTCCGTCTTGATATCTACGAAACGCATTGTCGGACGGCGGACCGCCTCGCAAATCGCTTCTGCGTCGACAGCATCGTTTTTTCCGCGCTTAACATATGGTTTGACATATCCGGCAGGCATGAGCTTCACATCATGCCCGAGCTTGCGCAGCTGACGACCCCAATGATGGGATGAACCGCAGGCTTCCATGCCAACCGTGCACGGTGGCAGTGTCTCAAAAAACGCCAGCAGCTTCGCGCGTTTGATCGCCTTGTTGAAGATGACGCAGCCGCTCTCCGAAATGCCGTGTACTTGAAAAACATCCTTGGCCAGATCGAGGCCGACGGTCTTTACTGTCATTGGGTGGCTCCTTTCCTAGCAGTCTTTGACAACTGCACTTTGGCACATTCGATGCCGGTGGAGCAGGAACCACCCACCTCATCCGGATTGGGCCGTTCTCCAAGTTTCCTTTCGACGTTGAGTTACTTGAGGCCGGTACCGCTTTGGAGGTTGGAGGGCATCCTTTGTGCGTATTTCGGAAGCCGCTTCCCGGTCAGGGCCCAAAATCGATACAATCCGCTATTACGAGGCGGCGGTGGTAGTTCCAAACGTGGCCCATGGTACGGACGGGCAACGTAGTTTTTACGACCCGGTCGGGCTTTGCGGTGCTGGCGCTTTGCCGGTTTCGGGGTGCAGTGAACCATGCGGGGCAGGCCCTAGCCGGAATCTCGGCCCTTGCCTCCACCCTGGTTTGCCGACGCCCCGAGGGGGCAACCTGATACCGGAGGCATGAATTCTCTTCACATTCCTGTGCCAGCCCTTTGCAGACAGGTGTCCAGCCGTCAGGATTGCGCATCCCCCGACCGGAGATTCCAATGCGCCGTCCTGTCCTGTTCGCCTTTCTCTTCGTCGCCGGTACAGCGCTCGCCAGCCCCGACCGCTGGGAACTTGAGTGGCCGCAGACCAATTTCAGCCGCAGTGCGGTCACGGATTGGTCCGAGATTCAGTCCGGCGGTCCGCCCAAGGACGGAATCCCTGCGATCAGCGATCCCAATTTCCTGCGCGTTTCTGACGAAACGAGACTGGGTAAACGCGAGCCAGTAATCACGCTTGAGATCGACGGGGCCGAGCCTCGAGCCTATCCGATACGCTATCTGGTATGGCACGAGATCGTGAATGACAGCGTCGGCGGTATCCCGGTGGCCGTCACCTTTTGCCCATTGTGCAATTCCGGCATGAGCTTCGATCGGCGCACCGCTGCGGGCACGCTCACATTCGGCGTCTCAGGTAAGCTGCGCCATTCCGACATGGTGATGTATGACCGCGAAACTGAAAGCTGGTGGCAGCAGGCCATCGGCCGGGCCATCGTCGGCGATCTGACAGGCACCGAATTGAAGACCCTGCCCACTTGGATGGAAAGCTGGGAGGAGTTCAGCAGCCGTAACCCGGATGGGCTGGTGATGAACGAACCGGCCTATATTCGCGACTATGGGCGCAACCCTTATCGCGGCTATGACACCCTGTCGCGGCCCTTTCTCTATTCCGGTGAAAACCCGCCCCATGGCATCAACCCACTGGCGCGCGTGATCCGCGTCGGCGACAAAGCCTGGACTCTGGAGAGGCTGAGAGCAGAGGGCGAGATCTCTGAGGCCGGGATAACGCTCTCCTGGCGCGCGGGGCAGGCCTCGGCCCTCGACACCGGGCGCATCGCCAAGGGGCGCGATGTAGGCTCAGTCCGGGTGCGTAACGCATCGGGACAGGATATCGCCCATGATGTCATGTTCGCCTTTGCATTCCACGCCTTCTGGCCGGAAGGCAGATGGATGCTGGCCGACGGGGGTGAACGTACGCTCTCGAAATGACCGCTTGACGGACGCGGGCCAGACAGCCATCAGCCGCGTGCAATCAAGTTAGCAATGCCCCTGCCGTTCCGACGAAGAGAACGCACCATGCAACGTTTCAAGCGTATGCGAAGTTTGCTGAAATTCGCCTCCGTCCACTCCTCCGTCTAAAACCATTTCAACCAGGAAAGATCGCTCACCAGCCGAGACACCCTCAAGCTGACACGGTCCGCCGCTCTTGCCGAGTTGCGCAAACTTGGTGCTGTATATTGGTGCTGTATAAAGGACAGTTCTTTTGGCCTAACGGAGACAGGTTCGAATTTGTCTGACAGCACCTTTGTCTGACAGCACCGGTCAAGCACCCGCGGCCAGTGATACTAGCGATTCGGGTTCCATGCCGTTGACACCGGCATCGGAGACTAAGTTGCTTGCAAGCAAGTTTTTGAAAACGCTTCCGTTCCACTGCTTTCCCTAGCGTAAACTTATCTCCTTGCATTGCTGTGTCGCAGAAAGGATAAAATCTCAATTGGAGATAATGCGGGGTGGGCCCGCAAAACACTAGGACTTAAGACAATGGAAAAAATCCAGAACTTCACAGCGATTTGGAAAGATGCGATGGGCGAATTTCCCCTCAAAGCCGCAGTCTTCGAAAATGCGTTCAGAACTTCCACATCGCTGAGCGAAAAACTGTCGCGCATTTCATTAGAAGCGGCTGAAAAATCAACGGATATTTCCAGCGTGTGGACCAAAGATACCATTGTCAAGCTGACCGAAGTGTCAAAAGCCAAGGCGGAGCCAACTGAGTACGCAAAAGCTGCCACAGATTTTTTGTCGGGCGCTACCGAAGACGCCACTGAAATGATGTTTGCTTTTGCCGAGATCGCCAAGAAAGCCCTGATAGACACTGTCGAGTTGCTGATGACCGCCGGCAGAGACATCACCAAAGAATCCGCCGCTGCAAAGAAAGCCTTAGCAGCCTAATTCGGAACAAGAGAACAGAATTGCGCCGTTTCTTATTAATTGGTGCAATAGAGAAGGGCAGATTGAAGAATCTGCCCTTTATGCGCGTGTGTAAGAGGATCGAAACGTTATGTATGATATGCTCCGGTGCGCACCTATGTAACGTAGCCCTATGTAAAGGCGGCGTGAATATCGCTTATTTACAAGCCTCCGATGGGGGAAACCATTGATCGCCGTCGAAAAAGATATCCGTATCCTGTCATCCTTTTGGGAATTTTTTGGTCAAGAAGCGGTTGCTCGTTCCACAGGCATAAATGATTGGTTAACCCGTAGACTATTAGTTTATGACAACCCAAACTTTGGCGGTGCAGCGAATGTCGGCAATGCGGGCTGCGCTGCAGCGTTCCGAAGGTACAACGCAGGTCTGGTTTGGGCCGTCCACGAGGGCCGAAATATAGTAGGCATTCGATCTGATGTTTAACCACCTCCAACTGCGGTTGTGAGCGGTCTTTGTAGCAGCGCCGTGATATCCCGCCATCGAACCATCTTCCATACGTGAGCGATCATTCAAGACAAAGGGCGACAGTGAAAGCTCGGTCAGGCCTCAGCTATGATGGTTTCATCTGCGAATGCTGCAACTCTCTCAGCAGCTTCCAGGGCACCTTCGAGAAATCCGCCGTACCCGCGTGCGGTTTCGGTTGAGCAGAAATGGACACCTCTTTCCGCAAGGCTGCCAAGGACAGAAGGCAAGCCGTAGCTTGGGTGGAAGCGCACCGGAACGCGATCCTGCGTGCGGGAGATTTCCGAGATTGTGGCCCAGTCCTGCAGTTCCAGATCGAGGGGCTGCGCCATCTTGGGGCCAAACATCGCCGTAAGTTGCGCCAGGGCATCGTCCATCATGGCGTCCTTGTGTGCCTCGCGCGTGTCGGCGGGATAGCCGACGAAACCGAACAGCGCGTAGGGACCGCCCTTCATGGGAGAGGCGTCGTGGATTTCGACCATAGGGCCGCGATGGCTCATGGCGTCACCCGAAAGCCCGGCATTGCGCCAGTGGGGCTCATCGTAAACCGCGAGGATCTTGGCCTGCCCCGCCATCCAGGTCGGGACGTTTTTCAAGGCCTGGATCTGTGCTGCATCCAGCGCCGGCTCGAATTTGACGGTTTCCGCAATCACCCGCGGCGGGATCGCCAGCATGATTTGCCGGGCTTCAACGGAAAGGGCCGTGCCGTCATGGTCGAGAGATGCAGTGATCATGCCCGGAGAATGATTGACCGATTTGAGGCTCGCCTGTGTCAAGACGTGACCGGCATCCAGAGATCCGGCAAGCGCGTCGATCATGGCGCCCATGCCCCCGGCAAGCCGGTAGGAGCCCTGCATCGAGGCATAGCCGCGGGCACGTTGGACGGCGCCGGACTGGTCCTGATACATCTGATCGCCGGTGGCAAACTGTTCGAACACCGGGATTCGGAAACGCCGGGCCAAGGCGGCCATTCGCGGCTGGCCGGGCCAGAACCAGGCCGGGCCAAGGTCGAACTTTCCGCCCGACAGGTCTTTGGTCAGGATGCGCCCGCCCAGGCGGTCCTGCGCTTCGATCAGAAGGAAATCCGTGCCGTTTCGTGTCAGCTGATCGGCAAGGGCAAGGCCGGAGAGACCTCCGCCAACAATCAGAGTATCGGTTTGCATCAGAATGCCTCCCCTTTGGGTCTGAGATCCAATTCGTGGGTCCAGGTGGATTGCGGTTGGTTGGCCAGCGCCAGATAGGTCTGAGCGATGTCCACAGGTTTCATCATCCGCGCCGGATCCATCTTGTGCAGATCCCGGCTGGCCCTGGTGTCGACGATCCCGTCCAGAATCACATGCACCACATGCACGCCTTGCGGCCCATATTCGCGGGCCAGGGATTGGGTCAGCGCCCGCAAACCTGCCTTTGCCGAAGCGAAGGCTGCAAAGTTCTTGCCGCCGCGCAGGCTGGCCGTAGCGCCTGAGACGATGAAAGTGCCGCCCCCGGTATCGACCATCGCCGGCAGGACCCGGTTTGCCAGGTTGACGGTGGACAGGACCATGGCCCGCCAGGTGGCCTCGAAATCCTCGATGCTGGTGTCCTCGAACGGCGAAATCACAAGTTTCGCGGTGTTCTGAACA
Organism: Ruegeria sp. O4; assembly: GCF_056535125.1. Lineage (NCBI taxonomy): Bacteria > Pseudomonadati > Pseudomonadota > Alphaproteobacteria > Rhodobacterales > Roseobacteraceae > Ruegeria > Ruegeria sp. O4. Next base: position 22,915 of record NZ_JBQERO010000016.1, read on the forward strand.
ACAAGCTTCGGCGCGCCATGGGTGCAGATAATGTTGCGCAGCTTGGCCTTTGTGTGTTTCGGATCCGCCAGGTCGACTTGCAGAATTTGGTCGGCACCCGACGGGATCGTCCGGTTCAGACCAAATGACGTATAGCCATTCTGACCAAATGCCGAAACCAGCGTCTGCCCAAGCCCCGGACCGGCGCCAGCGACAATTGCAAGGGGTTTGCCCATGATCCTATCCTTTGCCCGGGATGACCGGCGGTTCTGCCAGGTGGTCGGATTTGACCCATAGATGGGCACCTTCCGGCCCGGCCGTGGCATCGAGCGCCATACCCGGCGGCAGACGCAGCCACGAGTTTTTCCCGAAGACCTCTCCGCCTTCGGTAAAGCTGCCTTCGATCACCAGTGCCTCGAACCCCTTGTGGTCGGTCACATTCACATTGGCCGATGCATCCCAAAGCTCGATCCGAACCCTTTCACGGGAATCCTCGAACAACGGGATTTCGGACACGCCCTCAGTGACCGGGCGCGGCGCCTCAGCGGTAGTGTCGATGGTCAGTTGGGTGCGATCATCCGGGTCGAACTGCCAAAGCTTGACCAGGATCGTTGCCCCATCCGCCGCGCTTGGCGTATGCGACGTGGTCGGCGGGTTGCGCACATAGGTGCCGACGGGAAAATCCCCGTGCTCGTCCTGAAAGACGCCGTCAAGCACCAGAAACTCTTCGCCACCGGTATGGGTATGGGCCGAAAAGGCGCTGCCTGGTGCATAGCGGACAATCGTTGTTGCCCGTGCAACCTCGTCGCCGATCCGGTCGAGCATGCGACGGTCGACACCCTTCATTGGCGAGGGGACCCAGGGCTCGTTCTCCGAGTGGACGACAGCGCGTTCATCAAAGTTTGCATTGATTTCCATGGCTCATTCCCTTTCTCAAAGGTTGATCTTCATGCCGACGGCAATCGGCACAACCCGTTCGCCGTATTGGCGTTCCAGCGCGTTTGTCGCACGCCAACCTGTGCAGTGGCCGGGCATGATCAGGTCGATGTCGAACTGCGCAAAGTCGGCGACGGTCCGGTCGATGATCTTTTCGTTGCCACCGGCAAGGTGAAAGCCGCCGGTTAGGCCATGGATCGGCACTCCGGGGATATCCCTTTGAGCGGCATGAAGGACATTGACGATACCCGCATGGCTACAGGCCGAAAACACCACCAGCCCTTTGCCCGCGATGTTCACCGCCACATAGCGTTCGTCCATGAGCAACGGGTCGTCTTCCCAACCCGCGCCGTCTTCGGTGCGGCGGACATGACCCGGAAATCCGACCTCGTAATCCGTGACACGGGGAATTTCGCCCGAAATATAGAACATATCGTCCAGCACGCTGACCGGTTGATCCGTAACAACGGGTGTAGCCCCCTGCGCAGCCAGGGCTTCGGGCGTGGCGATTTCGCGAATTTCGATCAGTTCCCCCGATGAAAGCGGAAAGGCGCGTTTGGCAAACATCCCGGGATGCAGATAAACCGGCAACTCGCCGGTCTGGCCGTCCTTGCGGATCAGGTCGATTGCCGCTGGAATGCCGCCTGCATGGTCCCAATGCCCATGCGACAGGGCGATCGCCTCGATGGCTGCAAAGGATTTGCCAAGGCGTGATGCGTTGAACTCGACGGCAAAATCCACCGGCCCGGCGTCAAAGAGCAATGTATGTTCCGTCACACCGCGCCGGGCTGTGATGATCAACGCCAAGCCGTGATTGGCACAACACTGACCGGCGCCCGAGATTTGCTTCATCCCGACGTTGTGGAGGTTGATCCACTCATGGGTGAACCCCTCGGGCACGCTGGACAGGCTGTCCGTCCGGTTGTCGATGAGAACGAGAATCTCGACACTGTCGATGGGTTGCAGATCGGCGGACATGGGACTTCTCCATTTCGAATTGCCGGGGCGGACAGGTGCCCGCCCCGACGTAAGGCGTCAGGCAGCCAGGCGCTGCTTGAGCGCTTCCGCGAGTGGTGGTGCCGACGCCGGGCTTTGGCCGGTCATCAGGGCGCCATCTTCGACCACGTTGGCCTCCCAGTTGGCCTTGCTGACGTAGGTGGCGCCACGGCGTTTCAGTTCATCTTCGAGAGAGAACAGAAGGTGATGCAGAAGCTCGATCTCACTGTCTTCGTCGTTCTTGAAACCGGTCAGGCTGAGGCCCTCAACCAGGTAGCTGCCGTCTGACTTCTTGATATCCCGCAGTATGGCCGGCGCGTGGCAGACCATCGCGACAGGCCGTTCGGATTCGTAGAACTCCCGGATCATCTTGATAGCATGGCTGTCCGACGCCAGATCCCAGATCAATCCATAACCGCCGGGTACGAAAAGCGCATCGAAGGTCGAATAGTCGATCTCGCGCAGTTTGCGGGTATTCTGTACCGCGAACATGGCCACCGGATCGTTGAAGAAGCGGTCAGTGTTTTCGGTAGTGAACGGAGCCTTCATCGACAGCAGGTCAATCGGCGCGTTGCCGCCTTTGGGCGAGGCAAAGACAACCTCATAGCCCGCTTCCGTCAGGACGTAATACGGGGTTGCGACCTCTTCGAACCAGGTGCCGGTTTGCTTGCCCGAGATGCCCATTTCGTCAACGGACGACATGACCAGCAAGACGCGTTTTTGTTTGTTTCCAGTAGCCATCAGCGTGATCCTTTCATCAATATCTATCTATCACTAGGTAGATAACAGTTAGAAGTTGATTCCTGGGCTGTCAACGTTTATCTATCAATCGGTAGATTGGAGGTAGTCATGCCACTGACAATGAAAGAAAAAATTCTCATCGCCGCCGAGAAACGCGTGCGCAGTGCGGGCTTTTCGGAGATGAGTTTCCGTGACCTGGCGAACGATGTGGGAATCAAAAGTGCCAGCGTACACTACCATTTCCCCACCAAACCGGATCTCGGGGAGGCTCTCGTCACCCGCTACGCCGAGCAATTCAAGGCAGAACTGGACAAGATTGACCTGAACGATCTGCAAACCGCTCTGGACTGCTTCGTTTCGCTCTACTCCAAAGCGCTTGTGCTGAACGAATCGATATGCCTTTGCGCCGTCATGGGCGCCGAGGCCATCGGACTGCCGGAAAACATCAACCAACGCACAAAAGCCTTCTTCGAGATGAACAAGGCATGGCTCCAAAATCTGCTCGTCAAGCATGGGGTCAAGGATGCCGCTGACAAGGCAAACCTCATCGTCGCCGCCCTTGAAGGGGGCATGATCGTCGCATCAGCGTCAAACGATCGATCGATGTTTGAACAGGTTGCCAAAGCTGCAATTCGCGGCGTTGGTACGATTTAGGAACAGAAGCTAGCAGTGCGTCCCATGCGCAGGGGCGGGGATCTGTTGCAAACCTTTGACTGTTGACGCTCATAAGTGCTTCGAGTGAATGGATATCGGAATATTGAAGTCGAAGATTTGCAACAGATCCCAGCGGGGTCTACACCTTCAGAACCGGGGAATACAGATCGCAAGTTTAAGTCCGAGAGGCTTCAAACGCCGCCCATGCTTTTTCGAAGGCATCGAAATCGAACCCGGTTGCGCGGGCGGGATCCAGAATCAGTTTTTCGGTTTCAAGCAATTTGATGATCGCCCGTTCAAGCTTGCCCACGACTTCGGGCGGGATAACCAGCGCACCATGACGGTCCGCGTGCACAAGATCGCCGTTTTGGATCTTCAGACCAAAGATAGAAACCGAGGTGCCGATTTTGCGCACATGTACGAACCCGTGACTGGGCCCGATTGACCCGGCAACAACCGGGAAGTTACCGGGTAGATCGCCCAGGTCGCGCATTACCCCGTTGGTCAGCGCACCACTGATGCCGAAGCCCTTGTGGATCGTCGTATTGATCTCACCCCAAAAGGCGCCGATGCAATCTGGATAATCCAAATCCTCAACCACGGTGACAGCCGGGCCGCTCCCAGTTGCCATATGCCTGTAATAATCCATCCGACGTTGGCGGATCTCCTCAGGCGGTTCTGACGGCGGGTTCACGGCGGCAATCTTCGCGGTACGGGCATATCCAACCATCGCGCCCGCATCGGGATCAGAACATAACATCGTGCCCCGGGTGAATTCATTGAATCCGCGCTTGCCCTGCGCCACTTCGATTGCGTTACAAACAGTCGGCGTGTCGATCTTTTTCAGCAGGTCCAGCAAGGATTGGTTCATATCAACTCCAGCCAGCGGATCAAAGCCGCCGTTGTTTGTCGCGGTTGTTCCAGTGTCGGCAGGTGGCCGGCGTTTTCTATGATTTCCAACCGGCTCTGTGGCATCAGATCGTGCATCAATTCATGCCTTGAAACAGGGCACAGGGCATCGTCGCGCCCGCAGAGAATGAGTGCTGCGTCGGTGAAGTTGCGCAGAGTGTTGCTCTGGTCAGGGCGATCACGCAGAGCTTTAGATTGATTGACAAAAACGTCCGGGCCAAGATCCATGGCCATATCCATGCACAGGTCCAGAATGGCGGCGCGGCGCGGACCTTCAGTCAGGTAGTTCGGTTTCATCTCTTCGGCCATGACCTTGCGTAGGTTGCCACGTCCGACCGCATCGATCTGAGGGCCGCGCCTGGCTTTGACCTCGTCCAAATCAGCAAGCGGGTTCGTGTCCATCAACGCCAAACCAGCCACACGGTCCGGTGCCTGACGCAGGATTTCCATCCCCACAATGCCACCCATCGAGAGTCCCGCCAGAGCAAAGCGTTCGGGCGCATAGGCTAACACATCGGCGGCCAGCGCCTGCATTGTGTCCTGTCCTCCGATTGGTGCGCACAGGATCGGGTATTTGCCTGACAAAGCGTCAATCTGCGGTGCGAACAACCGCGCATCGCACATCATTCCGGGCAGGAGGATAAGCGGCGTCATTTGACCAGGGCAGCCCCTTCGGCAAGCGCGCCCAGCTTGGCGTAGGCGATATCCGGATCTACCGCACCAAAGCCCGCAAAGGTGCCAAAGCCGCAATCTGATCCGGCGATTACACGCTCATTTCCAACTATGTTCGTAAACCGCTCGGTACGCTGAGCAATCAGTTCCGGGTGTTCGACAAAATTCGTCGTGGTGTCCACCACACCGGGCACAAGAACCTTGTCACCCGGAATTTCACCCTTGCGGTCACGGAACACCGTCCATTCATGCGCGTGTCGCGGGTTAGAGGTTTCGAACAGCACATAGCGCGATTTGGTCGACATCAGCGTCGAAAACACCTTGTCCATGCCGATGTCGCAGCAATGCGGCCCCTCGTAGTTGCCCCAGCAGATATGGACACGCACTTTGTCAGATGGGACATTCTGCAATGCGTGGTTCAATGCCTCAACATGCATGTTGGCGATTTTCACGAACTCGTCGTCGGACAGATCGGTGAACAGCATATGGCGCGACAGGGCCAGATCGGGGCAGTCCAATTGCAGATCCAGACCCGCACCAACGATGGTCTCATATTCTTCCTTCATCGCATCGGCCAGCGCGGCCAGATAGGCCTCGCGCGTCGGATAGAAATCATTTTGCAGAAACAGGGAAATAACTCCGGGGCTGGCGGCGTTCATAAAACCGCGCTCGACCCCGTGCTCGGCCATCGCGGCTTTGAGATTGTCGATGTCCTTCTGCAGCTCACCTTGCCCTTTTGAGCGCACCTCGCCCACACACATGGGTCGAGCATACTGGGGCGTTCCACCGTCATCGGCCAATCGTTGCAGAAAGCCCGGAAACATCTTGAGGTCAGCTGGCGCATTGCGCGCGCTGTCACCTGCAAAGCCGGTATAGCGGTCCTTGACGTAAGTGGCGTAAGAGATCTTTGAGGTCTCACCGTCCGAGACGATATCTACCCCAGCCTTGACTTGTTTCCGCACGGTCTCGGACACGGCCGCTGTCATGCAGGCGTCAAATGCAGCCTGATCGAACGGTTCCTCTCGCTCGCGAGCAAAGATGAAGTCAACGACCTCCTGATTTCGTGGCAGACTTCCCACATGGGTGGTTGAAACGCGGGTCATGTTAGGATCTCCATTCAAATCTAGGTCCATCGCCGGGCCGGAAAGCCGGCGATGGATGTGCTGCGCGCGCCCCGATTGAAACCGGGACGTGTAATTTCGACGTTATGCTCCTGTCCAAGTCGCCCCAGCAGGGTCGTCGGTTGCGGTGATCCGGTACAGACCCGCTTGCCCGGTCATAGACGGTTCAGCGCTGTAGCTTTCACCGGGCAGAACCAGAGCGGTATCGCCGTTGGACAGGGTAACCTCGACCTCATTGATCTTGATGCGCCAATGGCCGCTCGCCGGCATCAGAACCACGGGTTTGTCCGCCTTGACCAGTTCAGCCACTGCCGAACCGCGCGTCATAAAATCAACCTCGAAACCGGGCTTGTCCTTGATCAGACCATTTTCACCGATCACAACCGCAGGCTTGTCCGCTGCCAGCGCCATCAGGTCCCAGTAGCGAGCGACGTATTTGCCGATCACTGCATCAATGGGAACCTCGGGGAAGGCTTTCAGATCTTCCTCGGTCAGTAGCGGCATCGGCTGCACATTGTGTGGCAGTTCCTCGCCCTTTTTGCTATCGTACAAGACGCCGTTATTGCCCAACATCAGGCCGTGGGCCTGCGCATCCTGAATGACTTGCGGAGCCCAGGTCACGCCGCCACCGGCATCGTCGCCACCCAGCATCGACATGATCATGCCATAGTCCTGGCCGACATTCTCGAAGCCGCGGAAGATCCCGGTCGGGATGTTGAAGATGTCGCCTTCTTCGGCGATGAACTCGCCAGCCGTGCCATAACGACCCCAGAAGAACCGCCATCGACCTTTAGCAACAAAGAACACCTCGGCGGTGGTGTGGCTGTGCAGCGAGTTGCGGCATTTCGGCGGTTGACCCGCTGCACCGATGTTGAACCCGATCTTGTCGGTGATGTGGACGTGCTGATCCGGGCTTTCGCTGACTCCACCGCCAATGATGGTAAAATTTTCTTTCTGGTTCGAGCCCGGAGTGTGCGCGTCGATGAACGCGGTTTTACATGGCTTCAGTTCGCCATAACGGACGATGCGGCTTTCGATGGTACTCATATCTTTTCTCCTTTTGATTTGGGTTTGATCGGATCAAACCAAACCACCCGGCGGACGATTGTTCAGTCGCCGGGCGCGTAGGCTGGCGCGATGGGCGTGGTACCGCCGCAACGCCTGCCCGGCATCCAGATTTGAGATACGGTGCGACATTCTAGAGATCGCCGGTTTTCAGAAGAATCTGTTTCCAGATCGAGGTTTCGTCAAACAAGGTGTATTCCTTGCGCAGACCCCATGGACCGAACTCGGCCTGGCTGATGCCCAGCACAAAGACCTCGGCCCCTGTGGGCACACCGAACACGCCCCAGCCGTCATGTGTGCCATGCAAAGACCAGCGGATCGCGGCGCGCGGCGGCATCATCGGGTCATCACGGCCGATCTGGTGGTGGATCTTGAATTCGGCAAGTGGGAACGCCGCGCGCAGGCCCATCCAGAACCGATCAACCGGCCCCCAACTGTGGCCGGTCTTGCCCCCGGGATATTCTGACAGAACAGCGCGGTCGTATTCAGCCTCGATCACCCTCATATCGGCATTCATGATCCGGGTCAGGATATCCGCGTATTTCTGGCCCCATTCATTGTCATTGCCACGGCCTTTATAGGGGCCGGGCTGATCGTTCGCCGGTGTGAAAGGTTGCACGCAGGCGTCAGCCCCACCCTCGCGCGCGATCAGATCGCGGGCATATTCCTTGGGGTCCCAACCCATCTGCTGCACGATCGCGCTCTGGTCGCGGATGAGCCACTCATCGTTGATCTGGTTGTTGATGGCGTGGCAGTCGGCCAAAATGCGGTAGACCAGTTTCTTGCCGGTCGCCTTGCCATACACACCGTCACCTAGATGGGTCGCTGTGGACAAAAGGCGATGCGACGACAGCATGCCCTCTTCCGGCGTTCCCGACCAGATCACATCCTCACCCAACAGCGTTCGATCAGGGAATTCTGCCAGAGTTGCCATAGTGGCAGCAATGACATTCTGGTTTCCGACAACCACCGACCCAGGTGATCGCACGACGATGTCCGGGGCGTAATAGTCGTGCAGCGTGGCAATGCCACGATCTTCCCAGATTTCTTTGGTAATCCCGATTATGTAGTCGGGGAAATCTTTAAACTTGGGATCAAATCCCTTCATGTCTTCCATCCTTCAGGTATGCGGGCGGAGCCGCGCACAATTAGCGGTCCGTCAATCTCGACCCGACGCGGGCCGGCATCGGGGTCCTCGATCTTGCCGAGCAGAATATCGACAGTTTCGGTGACCATGCGATTGGCGGGCTGTCGAATGGTGGTCAGGTTGTAGGCTGGCCATGAGGCGACAGTGACATCGTCATACCCGATGACCGAAACGTCCCCCGGAACATTCAGCCCCAATTCGAACCGCAGCGTGTCCATCACGGAAACGGCCATGTGATCGTTGGCGACAAACACCGCATCAGGCGGATCGGCTTCGAACATCCGCAGCGTGGCTTGCCGGGCTTCTTCCGTCGAAAAGTTTCCTACTTCGCGGGCGTGCAGCGTAACCCCGGCTTTCTGCAAGGTCGCAACAAACCCTGTTTCGCGGTCACGCTGGGTCGAAGCTCCTTCCCACCCGGCGATATATCCGATCTTTTGGTGCCCAGCTGCCAACAAGAACTCGGCAGCCTTTCGACCACCGGCAACGTTGTCAGATGTAACTGACGACATCGCCGTGTCGTCTTGTGCCCGATTGAACAACACCATCGGTATACCGGCCGTTCGGCAGCGGTCTGACAAATCTGAGGACAAAGCCACCGAAGCGGCGATAATCCCTTCGACCTGAAAGTCGAGTATTTCTTCGACCACATTGTCGATGTTTCCAGACTCATGCGAGGCCATGAATATCAGCACGTGGTATCCACGTTCCTGTAACGTGTTTGTCAGCTTCTCCAGCGCCTCGGGATAGAACTGGTTGTTCAGATAGGCCACGACAAGCCCGATGATCCGGCTTTTCCCGGACACTACAGCGCGGGCCAGAACGTTCGGGCGATAGCCCAGTTCCTTGGCCGCCTTGCGCACCTTTTCAACGGTTTTTTTCGACGCAGACGCGCCGGGGGTGAACACACGGCTGACCGCAGATTGGCTGACCCCGGCGAGACGGGCAACTTCCAGTGATGTAACTTTTTGTGTCGCCATCAGTCTGCCGTCCAACCTCCGTCAACCATCAATGCCGTGCCCGTCACCAGCGCCGACGCATCCGATGCCAGATAAACCACCGCCCCCATGATGTCTTCAACCTCTCCGGGGCGACCCAGTTTTATCTTGTCCAGAATCCAGGCCCGCTTGTCCGGATCGTCAAAAGTCGACTTTGTCAGATCCGTCAGAATGAAGGTGGGGCAAATCGTGTTAACCCGGATCTTTGCCGGTCCGAACTCAAGCGCCATCGCCTTGGTGAAGCCTTCGACCGCGAATTTCGACGCACAATAAACCGCGCGTTCGCGACCACCAACATGGCCCATCTGGCTAGAGATATTGATCAGCGAACCGGGGCGGCCAGCGTCGAGCAGGCCTTTGGCAACAGCCTGGGTCAGGAAATAAGCACCTTTGACATTGACGCCTATCACCGCATCGAAATCTTCCGGCTGTGTTTCCACGGCCTTGCTGTGTCGGGCAAGCCCGGCTGAGTTCAGCAGAATATCGAACGGCCCATTTTGCGCTACGGCTTCAGCGGTTGCCGCCACGTCCGAAACATCCAGTTCCAGAACTCTGGCAGACCATCCCTGCGCCGACATATCTTTTGCAATATCCTGAAGCGCACCAGCACGGCGCGCCGCCAAAGTGACCTCAGCACCATGTTCCGCCAGCGCCACAGCGCAGGCCATGCCTATGCCCGACGAGGCTCCGGCGACCAAAGCTCGCTTGCCGCTCAGGTCGAAACTGGGGGTGCTGGGAAAATGTGGCATATCAGACCTCGCCGACCGGGAATGGGATGGTGCCGGGTACACGTGCCTTATTGAACTCACGCAGTCGGGCAAAAACATCTACGCCCAATTGCCGATACACATCCAGCAGATCGACCAACACCCAATTCTCGCGGATCAGCCCACCTTCCAGACGCCAGAAATCAAGTGACTTCAAAGTGATCCGTTTGCCCGAAGGCGCAATCCCCATCCAGCCGTCATGGATGACGGTCTGGATCATGTTCGGCCAGCCGGTCACAGCGGCGTAGTCGCCATCACCAAAAAAGTGAAAGGTGATCTCGTCGGCATACTGACCACGATCGGGCATTCCGTTGAGGAAGGGAATCTGGTGCCAGTTGCGGAATCCCGCGATACCGCGCGCTGTCCCGATCCCTGCGGGACCGTACCAGTTCATGCGCGGATGCCAGAACCGCTCCATCTCCATCACTTCGGGCCCACCCTGGCTGGGGTGTTTCTCAAGATGTTTCAGCATGTCGACGATATGATTGCACGAGGCCAGAGATTTCACCTCATCCCACGGTCCGGACACAACGCCATCCAGAGTCGCCGGGCCGGGAATGCAGAACTCCAGCCCCAGAGACGGGGCCATTGGCCAGGCATTCGCCTGCATCATGACTTCGGGAACGTCCCAGAGTGCCTGAATCTCGACAACCTTGCCATTTTCAAAGCGGTAGAATTCGTGGAACCGCATGTGGGTCAGATGCCCGGTCGGCGGGATGTCCAGCCAGGGGGCGACGAAGGTGCCGAAGTAGTGGCCGCCGCAGCCAACCCAGTCGTTGCCCTGTTCTGTCCGACCACCCATGACGATCCAATCGCGACGCTCAAGATCGGGCATGGATTTCAGAAGTGGCGCGTAACAGGTGTCATAGAGTTCCTGCGGGCCGGTCAGATCTCCGAATGGATACAACATGTGGATGGCAGCATCGGGCGCGATCACCGCCTCCAGCGCCGCTCGTACTCCGGCTTCGTCGAATTTATACATTGCCTCGCGCAGGGGCGCGATCAGGACCTTGTGGGTAGAGTGAGTATCCATTGCGAAATCTCGCATTATTTTAACTTCTTATCCAAAAAATTCTGTAGGGCCCCGGTCGAATCCCTGCGCAAGATTCGTCACGCTTACGAAGTCGCATCGGCCGTCTCGCGGTATGGTGCGCCTTCACCATAGGGCACGTTGATGCCCCCATAACGCCGGACACGGATGTTGCATTGTTCGGCATGGCCGACAAAGCCTTCCAGCATACACAGACGTGAGCCGTATTCGCCGATCATCGCTGCGGCCTCATCAGTGACGACCTTCTGATAGCTGTGGGTTTTCATGAATTTGCCGACCCAGAGCCCGCCGGTATAGCGCCCGGCCTTTTTGGTCGGCAGTGTATGGTTGGTACCGATCACCTTGTCGCCGTTGGCCACGTTGGTGCGCGGACCAAGGAACAGCGCGCCATAGCAGGTCATGTTTTCCAGGAACCAGTCGTCGCGGTCAGTCATGACCTGCACATGCTCTGACGCGATGTCATCGGCCACTTGAAGCATCTCGTCATAGGTGTCGCAGACGATGACCTCGCCGTATTCCTCCCAACTGACCTTGGCAGTGCCGGCGGTGGGTAGGATCTCGAGGATACGGTCGATCTCGCTCAGTGTCTCTTCGGCCAGTTTGCGCGAGTTGGTGACCAGAACGCAGGGGCTGTTATAGCCATGCTCGGCCTGTCCCAGCAAATCGGTCGCACAGAGCTCCGCATCCGCTGCGGTTTCGTCGGCGATGACCATCGTCTCGGTCGGACCCGCGAACAGGTCGATGCCCACCCGGCCAAACAGCTGGCGCTTGGCTTCGGCCACAAAGGCGTTGCCGGGGCCAACCAGCATGTGAACCGGATCAATGGTCTCAGTCCCTATCGCCATGGCACCGATGGCCTGGATACCGCCCATAACATAGATCTCATGCGCGCCTCCTAGATGCATCGCTGCGATCACGGCCGCATTGGGTTTGCCTTGGAAGGGTGGGGTACAAGCTATGATGCGCGGAACACCGGCGACCTTGGCAGTTGCCACTGACATATGCGCCGAAGCCACCATCGGGAATTTGCCACCGGGGACATAGCATCCCACTGACTGAACAGGGATGTTCTTGTGACCAAGGATCACTCCTGGCAGAGTTTCAACCTCGATATCCAGCATCGAGTCGCGTTGTGCCTGCGCAAAGTTCGTCACTTGCTTCTGCGCGAATTTGATATCGGCCAGTTCGCGTTCAGTCAGCGAGTTGATCAACTCGTCGATCTGATCCTGGCTCAGGCGGAAGCTTTCCGGCGAGTAATTGTCGAACTTCTCAGACAGCTCGCGCACTGCGGTATCGCCGCGGGTTTCGATATCCGCCAGCGTTTCTTCGACAACAGCTCGGGTTTTGGCATCGTCTTCCGCCCGGTCAGCTTCAGGTTTGCCGCGTTTCAGGTAATCAATAGCCATTGTCTCTATCCTCAGTTTTCGGGCCGGGGTGGAGTTTTTTCTCCCCGGTCAAATGCTTCCCAGCCTTCGCCGTTGAACAGATCAACGCCAAGCTGCGCGGCGACATGGGCGAAATCGACGTTCACCCAGTTGTCAACGATCTTGCCATCGACGACTTTCCAGAAATCCATGTATCGGATCTCGACCCGCTTGCCGGTGGGCGCGATGCCCAGAAACTCGCCCGAGTGGGTTGCCTCCTGGCGGCCAAAGGCCGCAGCCCATTCGCCCATATAAAGCCGGGCCTCATCAATGCAGGTCTTGTCCGAGAACGCCGCCTGAAACGGGCGTTGCCAGTTTTCCTGAAACTCCTTGAGCCCAGTTTTGGTGCCGCAGCCCCGGTTGCCGATCCAGCGGAACCCTTCTGCGAAGAATTCGCCGATATCGTCGATGCGGTGATCGTTCAAACCATCGACCATCCCCTCGATCACGGCGCGGGTCTCGTCGGTTTTTCTCATGTCCGTGTTACGTGTCAGCACGGCCTGTTCGGGGCGGGAGCCCTTCATGTGTCTTTTCCTTTTATGGTTACCAAGGGGCTTTCTGTCTGGACGGGGAGGGTTGGTCGGCCGTCAGAAAATCCCTTGGCATCCGGTTGAGCGCCGGGTGGCGCGCAATGGCGTTATGTCTGGCGGAACAGCTCATCGGGTCTGTTCAGAAATTTGGGCAAAAAGGTCGTAACCCAGTTGCAACAGCAGATGTGGAATATCGAGCATGCACCAGTTCTCGATGATCTTGCCTTCTGCGCAGCGCCACCAGTCGCAGTCACGCATAAAAACGCGCTTTCCCGTTGGCTCCAGGCCCAGGAAGGATTTGACGTGGACGCCGGTGATCTGCGGCCAGCCGCACAGGAATGCATAGTCGCCATCCCCGGCTTTGCAATTCGAACCGACGCCGGTGACGCCTGCGTCCTTGCCGTCGCCCCAGCCTTCGAACGTGTCCTCGAAGGGGGATTGGAATTCGGCGAAGGCATCGACCGTGGCATAGGATCCCAGCCCGCCGGGACCGTACCACACCATTCGGTCATCCCAATAAGGCCGCCAGCTTTGGTCCTCGGTCGTTAGCTGTTTTAGCATGTCCTCGACCAGATCTGCTGTGGCGCGTGACTGCGCTGGGTCTGAAGGCCCAATGACGATGCCGTCATGCGTTGCCGGACCTGGCACGACACCTTCATAGCCCTGCAGTTCCAGCGGCCAGAGGCCAAGCGCGATGATCAACTCGGCAAAGCCGAGGAAGACATAGGATTCGACGATCTTGCCATCTTCCATTCGGTGGAATTCACCAAATCGCAGAAATGCCAGTTTGCCGCTGGGTGGAATACCACAAAGCGGTCGCTTGAAATGACCGTGGAAATACCCGGTCGAGGTGACCCACTCGCTTCCCAGGTATTCGCCACCTGTGACCACATAGTTCTGACGGGTGAGCCCCTCGAACGCCTCTGAAATCGGTAAGATGACAGAGCTGACGTAGCCGTTGCCATCAGGGGCTGCATTGATCGGATGGCTCGCTTCGGTAGTGGCCGTTGCGGCGAAAATCTCGCTGGCGGCCGTCTCCATGGTCTCGTCTAGGCCCTTATCAAAGCTTTCGAGAAACTGACGATAAAGCTGTTTGTTTTCAAACGTGGTTCCGGTGGCAATACCCATCGCTGGGCGATTTACGCGCTTGTTCATGGCGCTTTCCTTTTTAGGACGTTTTCCTATTCGCTGTGGCGGTGTGCAGGCACGAGGACCCGCGCGCATCAAGGCAAATGGAATTCGTCCCGGCCGTCGGGCCCGGCGCGCAGCCAAGTTCAGGCTGGCTGCGTGCGCATGGGCAGATACGGACTGAGGATGAGTGCGCCCCATTTATGTCAGCCTTTCACAGCCCCGGCGGTCAGGCCGCCGACGATCTGGCGTTGGAAGAACATCACCAGGATGAACAGTGGAACTGTGGCTGAAACCACCGCCGCAACGGCGAACATCACGTTGCCCTCGGTTTGTGTTGTACCAAGGAAGGCGGCGATTGCGGGCACCATGGTGCGGTTGCTTTCGGACAGCAGCATCGCCCCGACGGCAAAGTCGTTATAGGCCAGAAGGAACGAGAACAGCCCGGTCGTGATGACGCCTGGCCACATCACCGGAATGATCACACGTCGGAAAGCCTGAAACTGGTTGCATCCGTCGACCTTGGCACTTTCATCCAACTCGCTCGGGATGTTCTTGAAGAAGGAATGCAACATCCAAAGAGTGAACGGCTGGTTGATCGCCACAAGCACGATAATGGTGGTTGGAAGAATTCCCCAAACATTCCATTCAAAGAAGGGTAACAGATAACCCGAGACCAGAGTGATTGGCGGCATCGCGCGGAAGATAAGCGCCGTGATCAACAGCCAGAATGTGTAGTTGTAAGTAGACCGCGAAAGGGCATAGCCTCCTAGCGTCCCGATAGTCAGTGAGATGGTAACAACAAAGAAACAGACGATCCCGGTGTTCAGAACATTGCGCCAGAACTCTTCCTGAATCCAAGCACCCTCATATCCGGTGGTGGTGAACGGCGAGCCATAAACCGCTTCGGTTCGGGCACCAGTCAGGGCATTGGTCCAGTCAGCGATCGAGAAGAAATCCAGTTCGACCTTGAACGAGCCCCAAACCGTCCAGAGGAACGGAAAGGCGGCCAGGATAAACCATAGGAGCACAAACAGGGATGAGGCGATCCGAAGGCTTGTAGGCATTCTTTGCGCGCGGCTGGCCATATTATCTTGCTCCTTTGAAATCGCGCCAGGTGCGGACAAGCACGGGCGACAGAAGAATTGCGACCCCAAAAATCGTCATCACAGAGGTAGCTGCAGCGGAAGACAGTTGCCGAGTCTCGCCACCGAGATCGTAGTAGATGAAGGTGCTGAGTGATTGCGCATGCGCTTGTGCACTGAAGCCGATGATAGGTTCAAACACCTTGAAATTGTCCATCAACTGGATCAGTGCAACAAATGTGACCAGGGGCATGAGATGGGGAACAACCACGAATTTGACCTGCTGCCAGCGCGTCGCCCCGTCTATCTGGGCGGCCTCAATCTGGTCTTGGGGCAAGGTTTGCAGGCCAGCATAGAACACGACAAAGGCAAAAGGCGCAGCGTGCCAAACACCATAGACCATCAGCGCTACCCACATCAGCCCTGTTGATGCTTTCAGGCTGAAATCCGGATCTCCAGCAAGATATACGAGGGCGTTGCCGATCACCCCGCGACTGTCAATCATCCAAAACAGGATGAGCGAGCCGATCAGCGGGGTCACGATCATGGGCAGAAGAGAGAAAAAGATCATCAGACCTTTGAGTTGCCTGTGCAGGGAGTTTACTGCCAGCGCAATCACCAGCCCCAAAATAATTGTGAGCGGTGTCACGATAGCGACGAAGGTCAGCGTGAATGCCATCGCCCGGTAGAAGGGCAGATTACCAAGCTCGGTGAAGAAGCCGCCCCATGTTTCATTCGCGGCCCAGATTTGACCAATTTCCTGTATCGCCAGATGGCCTCGGTTAAAGTAAATGTCCAATCCCACAAACCGGCCCAGAGGTTGCTCGGCGCGAAGCGCCGCGGTGGCCTCTTGATCAACAGTGGTCTCAGTTGTGCATCCGATAAGCGGGGTGCAGTTTTCGACCTCTAACAGAACAGCCGGATGGGGTGCGAAGATCGATTGAGTCACCACCGAGACAATTGGCATTGCAATGAACAGCAGCATCGCGAGTCCTGTGGGCAGGAAGAACCAAAGGAATGTCTTATGGCGCATGTTGCAATCCTCGTGTCAGTGGGATTGCGCGGGTGGGTATCAAAGGCACCCGCGCAATGGGCTTCTTATTGCAGATAGCCTTGCTCGATGGCGGCGGCACGATAGGCGGCTTCTACATCAGCCAACGCTTGTTCCGCGCTTTCCTTGCCCTGCATGAAATCAGCAAGTTCGTTGCCAAGTGCGCTGTGCATGAGCCCCATGTAGGGTAGCATCGGATAGGGTGGTGTGCCCATTTTGGCCGCAGCAAACACGCCCTCGGCATCTTTTCCCGGCTGGTAGCCTTCAATCAGCCAGACCGCCAACGGAGTGGTTTCATCGTTCAGCATGTCAGGACGGATGCCATGTTTCATTGCGATGAAGGTGGCCTCGGCCTCTTCATCTGAGATGTTCTTTCCGACTGTCCAACCGTCCCACCACAGGGTCGTTGCAGGGATATCTCCGCCACCAACTGTCAGCGGCGCGCCAATCGCATGGCCGTCGATTACCTCCTGCAACACACCTTCGGTGGTGGTTTGCTGCGATGCGCGCGAACCCCACATATTCATGATTGCAACGTTGCCAGCACGGTATTCGGCATTGGTGGCGTTGGAGTCATGAGTCAGGAAGTCGGGGTTCATGTATTCCGACAAAGCCTTCATCATATTCAGGGCGTTGACACCGGCCTCAGAATTCACGTTGGGTTCGGCCGTACCGGGTTTAAAATGGCTGCCGCCATAACCAAGGAACATATTGTTGAATTCCTGCGCCAGGTTCCAACCCGATGCATAGGCCCCACCAACCGGGTTTTGCATGATGCCCTGCGCACGAATGGCCTCGGCCACCTCGAGCATTTCCTCATAGGTAGTCGGGACTTCCACACCGGCTTGCTCAAGGATGTCCTTGCGGAACATCAGATGCTGCGCGTTCGCCATAAAGGCGATAGCCATGATGTTGTCGCCAATCTTGATCAGCTGCCCAGGCTGCAGGTCCTGGCCATACTTTTCCACCAGATCATTGAGCGGACGAATAACGTCTTCGTTCATCAGTGCCACAACCGAACTATTGGCGATGATTGCGGTCGTATATTCCGACGGATTGCCCGACAGGCCAGCCACGTTGATGGTCTGGTGCTCGGATGTCAGGTTGGATTCTACCGACGCCCCGGTGCATTCCTTCGCTCCGGCTGCGACGGCCTGGATGGCCGCAAATTCATTGCCGACTATGTTGACACGTGCGCCGATTTCGCAGGCATATCCCGCGCTTGCGGCAAAGGCGGCTACCGAGCCGGCCAATGCAATTTTCTTCAGAAACATCAATATTCCTCCCTAGATGGATGGGTGCATCTTCGAAGTCTGCACCCTAGTTACCCCGTCCCAACGGGTGTTGTTTGCGGTTCTCAGCCTTCCAGGCGAGCCCCGGTTTTCGCATCAAACAGATGGCAGTGATCGGTATGGATATGAATCGAGACCTGATCGTCGATTTCGGCCCGATAGGTTTTGTCGGCCTTGACAGAGACCAGCGCTCCACCGATCCGAACCGAAACCATGGTGCTGTCGCCCAACAGCTCTTGTGTATAGATCGGTGCATTGATCTCGCCGCCGCTTTCTACAACATTGGCGTCCTCGGCGCGAAACCCCAGCGTGATAGGACCGTCGGGCGCGTTCAACCCGTGTACCTCAGTGCTTTTGGCGCGGAACACGCCACCCTGAACCTCGCCATCGACAAGGTTCATTGCCGGGTTGCCGATAAAGCTGGCGACAAAGGTGTTGGCGGGGGTGTCGTAAATATCGACCGGAGTACCGACCTGTTGCACGACACCCTGCTTCATAATCACCACCCGATCAGCCAGTGTCATAGCCTCGATCTGGTCGTGGGTGACATAGATCGTGGTGACCGCCAATTCGTGGCTGAGGTTCTTGATCTGTGCGCGGGTGGAAACGCGCAGTTTTGCGTCAAGGTTGGATAGTGGCTCGTCCATAAGAAACACGTTCGGCTCGCGCACTATGGCACGAGCCAAGGCAACCCTCTGACGCTGACCGCCAGACAATTCCGCTGGCTTGCGGTGCAGGAAGTCATCCAACTCAACCATCGCCGAAGCGCGCCGCACTTTTTCGTCATGGGTAGCAGGGTCAATACCGCGAACTTTCAGCGGGAAGCGAATGTTCTCATATACATTCATATTCGGATAGAGCGCGTATGACTGGAACACCATCGCAACATCGCGGTCTTTGGGCTCCATGTCATTTACTCGGGCGCCATCGATCAGGATATCGCCCTCAGACGCGTCCTCGAGACCAGCTATCATGCGCATTGTCGTGGTCTTTCCGCAACCTGACGGCCCAAGAAGTACCAGAAATTCCTTGTCGGCTATTGTCAGGTCAAAATTGTCAACTCCGACAAACGATCCCCAACGCTTTCCAACATTGCGAAGTTGAATTTCGGCCATTCTGTCCTCCCTGCTGCACTCGTAGTGCATACGCTTGCAAAACCATAGACAACAAAAGAAACATCTGGCAAGCTTTTTTTGCATGCGTGTGCAAAAGCCGACTTCATCTTCCTCACAATTCGCCCCTTGGCAGCGACTAAAGAACTGAAAGAAAATAATAATGTCCTATGAAATCCAAAAATCGATCATCTTGGATTACTACACGGCGCTCAGCAGCGTAAAAGAATCGGATATCGCCAACACGTTGTCTGAGTTCTGCACAGAAGACTACCTGTGGCGCGGTTTCCACCCGTTTGATGAGCTTCGGGGCACCCATGACGTAGCACAGGCATTCTGGCGTCCCCTGAAGCAAAGTCTAAGGAAAATGCAGCGCCGGATGGACGTGTTCATGGCCGGAAAAAACGAGATGGACGGATTCACCTCGGTCTGGGTTGTTTCAATGGGGCATCTGATGGGCCTGTTCGACAATGCGTGGCTGGGCATCGCCCCCACGGGCAAGATGGCGTTTTTGCGCTATTGTGAGTTCAACAAGATCGAGAATGGCAAGATCGCCGAAACGGCGATGTATTTCGACATCCCGCATTTCATGATGCAGGTCGGGTTGCAGCCCTTCCCGCCTCAAACTGCAGCCCATCTGGTTCAACCCGGACCGATGACGCATGACGGGTTGATGTTCAGCCCGCAGCCTGCCGAAGAAGGCGAGAAAACTCTCGACACGATCAATGCCATGATTTCCGATCTCGGCCAATGGAACAGCGGCTTGAGCCTTGAGGAAGAATTGCGCCAGACATGGAGCGAAGACATGATTTGGTGGGGGCCCGCCGGGATCGGTGCGACCTATACGATTGAGCGTTATGCAAAGCAGCACTCAGGCCCGTTCCGCGCATCCTTAACGG
Organism: Ruegeria sp. O4; assembly: GCF_056535125.1. Classification (NCBI taxonomy): domain Bacteria; kingdom Pseudomonadati; phylum Pseudomonadota; class Alphaproteobacteria; order Rhodobacterales; family Roseobacteraceae; genus Ruegeria; species Ruegeria sp. O4. Next base: position 42,469 of record NZ_JBQERO010000016.1, read on the forward strand.
ACCGCTCGAAGACCAAGCACATTTGCCGCTTGGCTGAGGGTCACTATGGCGGCTTTTTCGGCTGGCCGAATTTCACGGCGCGGCCCACCGGCGGGTTCATGGGTATGCCCGCCACAGACAAGACCGGTGAATTCCGTGTGATCGACATCTATCGTCGCGCGGGTGACAAGCTGGCCGAGAACTGGGTTTTCATTGACCTGCTGCACTTCTGGAAACAACAGGGTGTCGATATTTTGGGGCGCATGTCGAAAGTACCGCGAACATGACCGGCTGGATCGATGCCCATCACCACCTTTGGGACCTTGAAGCTGTAAACTACCCCTGGCTGATGGCGCGCGGGGTGGAAAGGTTCTTTGGCGACCCGACGCCGATTCAACGGGATTATCTGCTGCGCGAGTTCCGGTCCGAAGCCGCGCCCTGCGGAGTCGGTGCCTCGATCCATATCCAGGTGGGGGCCAAAAACGGTCTGGACGAAGCCCGGTGGGTTCAAGCTGTCGCCGAAACCAATCCAGACTGGCCAATGGCGCAGGTTGTGTTCTGTGACCTGACCTCGGCTGACCTACACGCCCAGCTTGATACGTTTCAGGCCCTTCCAACTGTACGCGGTGTGCGCCAGATCGTCGGGCGCGCACCCGGAGAGGACGCGCAGACGGGAACCAATTTCCTGTTGGACGATCCGCGGTTTCTGGACGGACTGAAGGAGGCTGGACGGCGTGACCTCAGCTTTGATCTGCAGCTCATTCCTGATTTGATCGTAAAAACCGCGCGAATTCTCGCTCAAGCCTCGAATACACGAGTCGCTCTATGCCATGCCGGATCACCATATGACCGCACTCCGGCGGGCCTGAAAAGCTGGGCTCAAAGATTGCGCGCGCTGTCCGATCTGCCGCACGTCTCATGCAAGCTCTCAGGTCTGGGCATGTTCGATCACAACTGGGCGCCTGAGAGTATTCGCCCGATCGTGGAGATTTGCCTTGAACAATTCGGACCTAAAAGGGTCATGTTTGGCTCGAATTTCCCGGTCGACAAACTCTATGGCAATTACACATCGCTGGTAAAGGCTTACCGTGATCTGGTTCCGGCTGAAGCACAATCGGCGGTTTTCAGAGAAACCGCCGCACACTTCTATGATCTCGAGGTGCCCTGAGAGTGATATTCAATGACTCGGCCCCTTGATCCGGGCCGATCGGATGTAGAATCCGTTCCCGTTTCTTTCTCGTGATTAGGTTGCGGTCAAGGCCTGCTGAGCGGAACCGTTGCGCAACTCAAGCGAAGCAGGCCGGGCGGTACGGTTAAGATTAGCGTAAACGGCTGGTGCCAGTCCGCCGAGAGAAATGTGCGGTCGCTGTGTATCGTAGTCAATCCTCCAGTTTTTGATGATCTTTCGGGCTTCAGCCAGGTTGCCGAAGATATGTTCGTTTGAGCGCTAGCAGAAATGCGCTCGAACTGACAGTTGGGAGCAAAATTTGCGACATGTATGGACATCCCCCTTTGGGCAAGAAGAATCTTTGGTTGGCAATTCGCGTAGTCGGGTGCTGACATGTATGCGGCCTCATAGTGCGGCCTACACATGCCGCGGGCCCGTATGGAGTTCTCGGATCAAGTCCAATTCAGAACCACGTGCTGCAGGCACTGTGTCGCAAGCTGGTTTTCCTGATCTCGTCTCTTCGACTGTTGCGCCTTACCTTCCGTTTGACCTTCCCACGCCTCCGAGATCAGATCGTTTGCACGGCTCTAACGTGTAACGATTGATCCCGGTATTCTTCGCCATGTGCCATCAGCGCCCAGACGATACGCGCCATTTTATTGGCCAGTGCTACCCTGATTAACATGGGTGGCTTGCGCTCCAGCATCCTTGCGAGCCAGGATCCCGGGACGGCTCCTTTTTGTTCAGCCCACCTAACCACGGCACTGGCGCCAATAATGAGGAGGCGTCGCAACGTCCGGTTTCCCATTTTTGACGTGCGCCCCAGGCGCTGCTTGCCACCAGTCGAATGCTGGAGTGGGGTTAAGCCTACCCATGCTGCAAAATCGCGCCCCCGTCTGAATGTCGAAGGGGGTGGCGCAAGTGCAGCAAGCGCGGTCGCAATTATCGGGCCAACGCCTGGTATCGCGGTCAACCTCTGACATGTTTCATCTTCCCTGGCACGCTGTGCGATTTGCGCCTCCAGCTGTCTGATGCGGCCATTCAAAGCGTCAAGCGTATCGACAAAAATGCTCAGGAGAGGGCGGGACATCTCCGGCAATTCAATGGTGCCGTCTTCGACTGCAGAAACAAGTTTACGGACGTGTGTTGGGCCTTTGGCAACCACAAAACCGAACTCGGACAGGTGGCCGCGCAAGGCATTGATGATTTGCGTGCGTTGCCGGACCAACAAATCCCGCGCTTTGAATGCCAGGGCCGCAGCCTGATTGTCTTCGCTGCGGACCAGCACAAACCGCATCGTTGGTCGCAGGGCTGCCTCACAAACGGCTTCAGCGTCGATCAAATCACTCTTGCTGCGTTTCACAAACGGTTTGACATATTTGGGCGCGATCAAACGAACCGTGTGTCCGAGTGCTTCAAATTCCCGGCCCCAATAATGGCTCCCAGAACAAGCTTCCATCGCAATGGTGCACGCTGGCAGTTCAGCAATGAACGTCAGAAGTTTGTGGCGTCTCAGCTGTTTACGAAACACCACCTCGCCCGTGGAGCTGCACCCATGAAGTTGAAACACATTCTTCGCCAGATCTATGCCGACAAGGTCCAAGTTCGCCATTTTGCTACCCTCCTGATGGTTTCCATCTCCAAAACCTACCAGATGAGAGATCAGGGGATGTCCATTCCATCAGAACCTGGAACGGTTGTGTTGCAAATTTTTGGAACGATCAAAGTAAGCGTCTTACCAGGCACACTTATCCTACGATCTCAGCAAACACCCGAAAGCCAGAGGTGGCTGCGCTGAAGAATTGCTGTTTCCGGATCATGTTGACGACTTTGATGCCATCCAACGTAGCGGACGCGGATGCGAATGATTTGAACCCACACATATGTCGAACACGCCGTTTTATGAACCGATGATCCTGCTCGATCATATTGTTCAAAAATTTGGACCTGATTGTCTGCACCTTGGCTTGGCAACCAAACCGCTTCAGAATCCTGTTCACTTCTCGAATGCCGGCTGCGTTGGCTCCGCTCTTATCGATGACGACTTTGTCTGGGATTCCGTTTGATGACAGCGCTTTGGTAAAGAACCTGGTTGCTGCGGGACCGTTTCTTCGCTCAGACAGCATAAAATCAAGGGTGTTCCCTGCTTTGTCGACGGCCCGATAGAGATACACCCACTTACCGCGCACACGGAGGTAGGTTTCGTCCATTCTCCAAGATTTCTGTGTTGGACGCTTTTTCGATTGCGCCCGCGCAGCGATCATCGGAAAATATTTTACAACCCATCTATTCAACGTGGCGTGATCGACGGAAACGCCCCGTTCAGCCATAATTTCTTCAAGGTCGCGATAGGAAACAGTGTGGCGCAAATAGAAAAACACAGCGTACAAAACCACATCCTTCGGGAAGTGGCAGCCTTTCAAAGAAACCATTCTGAAACCTGTTCGCGATTGATTTGAAAGCAACAAGCACCAGGGCACGCGATTTCGTCAACCTCGGTCAAAATTCGCGACACAACCAAATTTCCTATCGACAACTGCGTTCCGGAAAGACATCCCAAATTTGAGCTCTGCAAGGTCTCTACCCGGCTCTCCAGTTTCAAAAAACCAATCCAAGGGGATTGCTAGGCGCTTTCCAACCTGAGCTAAAAGCTCGGCCCTGGGCACCGAAGTTCCGGCCAAGTATCGGCTCATTTGCGTACGGTTCACACCTGCAACATCAGTCAAGAATTTCACTGACCCAACCTGTTTGGCGAGGTGGTTTAGTCGTGCTGCCAGCGCGTCCCGCATATCTGATTGGCTGGCTGTATCCCTTGTCATCTTCAACCTCTTTTCCAGCGAGAGCAGGGGAAAAGTTTACTCATCAACACGCTGTGTGTCTCTTAAAAACTGAACCAGTTTCAGTGGTATACACGCTATCGCAGGCCTAGTGGTTCAGAATCTTGCTCAGAAAATCCTGCGCTCGATCACTTTCCGGGTTGCTAAAAAACTGCTCGGTGGGACGGTCTTCAATTACCAGACCAGCATCCATGAACACCACCCGATCCGCCACCTTGCGTGCAAAGCCCATCTCGTGCGTAACAACCATCATTGTCATACCGTCCTTTGCCAGTTCGACCATCACATCCAGAACCTCATTGATCATTTCCGGATCAAGGGCCGAAGTCGGTTCATCAAACAGCATCGCAATCGGATCCATAGCCAGCGCCCGGCTGATGGCGACCCTCTGCTGCTGTCCACCTGAAAGCTGCCCGGGAAATTTTTCGATATGTGGCAGGAGCCCAACCCGATTGATCAGAGCTTCAGCTTTGGCGTTGGCCTCGTCACGTGACCGGCCCAGGACTTTCTGCTGACCCAGACAAAGGTTCTCGCGCACGCTCATATGTGGGTAAAGTTCAAAGTGCTGGAACACCATACCAATGCGCGAGCGCAGCTTGGTAAGATTGGTGCCTTTTGCGGTAACATCCACGTCTTCAACCTGAATGCGGCCCTGCTGCACCGGCTCCAGCCCGTTAACGCATTTGATAAGGGTGGACTTTCCTGATCCGGACGGACCGCAGACCACTACAACCTCGCCTTTTTTGACGTTGGTGGTGCAATCGGTCAGCACCTGAAAGTTGCCGTACCATTTAGAGATGTTTTCAATGCTGATCATGCTGTTTTGGCCTTCTGAAGGTGCCGGACAACAAGTGAACCGGCGAAGCAAATGCTGAAGTAGACAAGGGCGGCGAAGATATACATCTCAGCAAGCCGGCCCTCGGTTCGGGCGACAATAGATGAGGCGGTCATGAAGTCGCGCAAGCTGACAACAAAGACAAGGCTGGTATCCTGGAACAGAATGATGCCCTGCGTCACAAGGATCGGGATCATGTTCCGGAACGCCTGTGGCAGAACCACATAGCGCTGGATTTGCCAGTAGCTGAGGCCAGTGGCCTGTCCGGCATGCACCTGTCCTTTGCGGACTGACTGGATGCCTGCCCGGATAATTTCTGAATAGTAGGCCGCCTCGAACATGACAAAGGCGATCAGCGCCGAATAGAAGCCGCCAATCGGCCGACCCAAAGCAAGAGGCACCAGGAAGTAGAACCAGAAGATCACCAAGATCAGCGGCACCGAGCGGATCAGGTTCACATAACCTGCGGCGAGCAGAGCCAATGGCGCGATACCAGATAGCCGCATCAAGGCAAGGCCGGTCCCCAAAATGATACCGCCGATCACAGCAAGAAAGGTAAGCCATAGCGAGAGCTGCAACCCCTGCCACAGAAATGGAAGATTGTTCCAGATGACGGAAAGATCAAAATCACCCATAATTCAGCCTTTTCCGACAAAACCCGGGATGCGGGTGTATTTTTCAAGTGTCTGCGCGATGACTGTCGCACCAAGTGCGATGACGACGTAGATGACCGTCGCTGCGGTAAAGGCCTCAAATCCTTGAAAAGTGTATTCCGCGATCTGCTGGCTTTGCGCCGTCAGTTCAAGAAGGCCGATGGTCAGCGCCAGTGAGGAATTCTTGAAGATGGTCAGGAATTCAGAGGTCATCGGCGGCACGATCAGCCGGAAGGAAATCGGCAACAACACGTAGCGATATGTCTGCGCAGTCGAGAAGCCATTGGCATAGGCTGCGCTGGTCAACCCGTGACCGACGGCATTGATCCCGGCACGAACCTGTTCGGCAACGCGGCTTGCGGTGTAAAGTCCTAGACCGATAACAGCCGTAACATACTCGGGATTTGGCATGTCCCGCTTCATCCAACGACCCAGATCATCCGGAACGATCTCAGGCATGACGAAGTACCACAGGAACAGTTGTACAAGAAGCGGCACATTACGAAAAAGTTCAACGTAGGTGGTGCAAAGTAAGGCAACAGGCCGCGATGGCAGTGTGCGCCCGACGCCAATTAGAACACCGACGGCCAGCGCAAGAACCCAGGCCACAAGCGCGACCGCAAAGGTCCACCCCAGCCCCGATATCAGCCAGCCAAGGTATTCCTCTTCAAAGAGGACACCCCAGTTCCAGTTGTAGTTCATGCTTTCTACCCTGATAAAATGGTGCCGGGCCTCCCGCGCACGGTGCAGGCCCGACAGTGTTGCTACAGGAGGAGGTTATTCCGGCAGCGCATTAAGCTGGAACGCAGCCTTCAGCAGGTCTGTCTGACCGACACCCAGCGGATCGAACCACTTGGCATAGATGTCGTTGATCTCACCCGAGCGGAACACATCTGCCATAGCCTTCTTGCCGATCAGTTCAAAGGCGCTGTCGTCGCGGCGCACCATCAACGCATAGGGATCGAAAGACAGGAAATCGCCGACCACCGCGAAATCTTCGGGGGTCTTGGATTTTGCAATGAGCCCGAACAGAAGGATGTGATCCGTGGCATAGACATCCACACGATCAGTTTCCAAAGACAACATGCCCTCGGCATGATCCCGCACCGGAAGAACCTTCACGTCCAGCCCCAGCTCTTCAATTGCGGCCTTGACGGCACGCTCGTTGGTGGTGCCCTGCGCCAACGCAACGGCCTTGCCACCCAGATCTGCAACCGAATTGATGCCGGAGTCTTTACGGACCATCAGTTTGGTACCGGTGATGAAGGTCGTGGGCAGATACTCGACCTGCTCCTGACGGGTCAGGTTGTTCGTGGTCGAGCCGCATTCAAGGTCAATCGTGCCATTGGCCATCAGTGCAATCCGGGTCTTGGGGTTCACCGGCACATATTTGATCGTCAGTTCCTTACCCAGTTCGGCGGAAACCGCTTCGACCACCTTCATGCAAAGGTCGATCGAATACCCAACCGGATTTTGGTTCTCGTCCAGATAGGCAAACGGAACAGAGCTTTCCCGGTGTCCAATGACAACTTCGCCCGAGGCGTCAATCTTGGCCAAAGTTCCTGTGCGATCCTCAGCCACAGCCGGAGCAGAAAAGGCCAAGGCAAAAGCCAATACGGCCGCTGGTTTCATATATTTCATGGTTTTCTCCCTTAGTTTCTGTTGCTTTTGTTAGTCCTGATAGCCCGGCAGATCGAAAATGCCGGAATATCCAAATAACGCTGCACTTCCACCGGTGTGCAGAAACACAACATTATCCATTCCTTCGAAGTAGCCTTTGCGAACTTGATCAATCAGGCCATCGAGCCCTTTGCCCGAATAGACCGGGTCAAACAAAAGCCCTTCGAGTTGAGCCAGTTTCAGAAGCGCCGCACGCATGCCGTCGGTCGGCAGGCCGTAGCCTGGGCCAACATAATCACAGTTCGCGCGCACCGAGGTACGTTCAATCACGGCCCCCATTCCAAGGTAATCCATGGTCTTGCAGGCCAGGTCATAGACCATGCCTTCCTGTTTCCCCTGAGGTGCCCGAACACCGATCCCAAGCAAGTGAATGTTGCTGCCAAGGGCAGCAAGTCCAGCCACCAGCCCTGCTTGGGTTCCCGCACTGCCGGTGGCATGAACCAGGGCGTCAATCTTGAGACCGATGTTTCCGGCTTGCTCTTCCAACTCGGCGGCACAATTCACATAACCCAACGCCCCAACGCGATTGGAGCCGCCGCCCGGGATAATGTAGGTCTTGCGGCCCTGATCTTGCAGCGTGCTGGCCAAGGCCTCCATTTCAGCGTTCATGTCGGCACCACCTGCTCGTTTGGAAACGGTTGCGCCATGTAGCTGATCCAGCAGAACATTACCGTTGAAGTTATAAGTCTCGTCATTCGACCCGGTGCGATCCTCAAGCAGGATATGGCAGTTCAGCCCCAACCGGGCTGCTGCGGCTGCTGTCTGTCGTGCATGATTGGACTGGGTGGCGCCTTGCGTGATCACTGTGTCAGCACCCAGCTTCATGGCGTCGGCCATCAGAAATTCCAGTTTGCGAGTCTTGTTGCCGCCCGACGAAAGGCCCGTGCAGTCATCGCGCTTGACCCAGATGCGCGGCCCGCCCAGCTCGTCACTCAACCTTTCCAGCGGCTCCAACGGGGTCGGAAAATGACCAAAACGCACACGTGGAAAGTTCTCAAGCGCGCGCCTTACAAGCGCGAGGTTGCCGCCCACTGCCATAGCACTTTCTGCCGCTGCGGTTTGCATTGTGTACATTCCCTTTACGTATTCTAAGTAAGGCTAAACGCAAAAAATCGTGTTGGATAATGCCAATATTGCAGTGTACCCGTACATAAGGTATGGGTAAGCATGGATACACGCCTTCTAGAAGACGCTCTGATCCTGTTGGAAGAGCGCAGCTTGACCGCCGCTGCCGCGCGTAGGAATGTAACACAACCCGCCTTTTCACGGCGCATTAGATCACTGGAACATTGGATCGGAAAAAGCTTGCTGGTCCGTGAGGCCAACCGGGTAGAGCTGTCTCCGACGCTACTACAAAGCGAACCTCAAATCCGGTCGCTGCTCGCGCATTTGCGGCAATTGCATGGGCATCTTAATAACCCGGAAGGCATCGGAGAACCGCTGGTGATGGCGACGCAGCACTCGCTTTCGGTGTCCGTCGTTCCAGAGATTCTTCGCAAACTCCGCGCACGCAGCGGATTGCCGCAAATCCGATTGCGCACGCAGAACCAGGTGACAGCAATGTCCACATTCCTGCGCCATGAATGCGACATTCTGGTGAGCTATGAATTCCGTGAGCTGCCCCAGGTGCCTTTCGATGACACCGTTGATCGTTACATTTGGCGGCGGGACACTTTGCTTCCGGTCGTCGGAGGCGCACTAAAATATGAGCTGCTGGAAGGTCAGATCCTACCACCGGAAGCCCCCTGCATTGATTTCCCCGCAGACAGCTTTTTTGGGCAGATTGTGTTACTGCATCAAGCTAAAGCGGACCGTGCCTGGACGGGAAGATCGGCTGTGGAAAGCGCGTTTTCGGTGGGGATCTCCCAGATGGTTTTGGAAGGAAGCGGCGCTGCCTGGGTTCCTCACTCGCTCATCCAGAATCACATAATTACTGGCGATGCTGTCATCCTCTCTCCGGAATACGGCCGCCTGCCGCTGGATATTGTTCTATACACCCACGTTTCCAACCCGCGCGGTACGAACTTCAGAAAGATGGTCGCCGAAACAGAGTAAGGGCCAGGAAACCCGCCGTAAGCATCACCCTTCTCCATTACAGACTTGCGATGTGCCTTACAGGTTTTGAGCCATCATCCAAAAGCGTTCCAACTCTGCTCGGGACCTCTCGATCGAACGGTAGAGTTTGATGTCGATTGAAAGCTCGAATTCTGGTTGGCTGATCTTCTGCAAACTCCCGTCTTTCAACTCTCGATCCGCCGCGCTTTCGGGAAGGAATGCAACGCCAATTCCCGCAAGACAAGCGGACTTAAGCGCCTCGGCAACGGAGTTTTCATAGATGGGGCTCACAATGTGACTCAGACCTCCGCGATCCAGACAAACCTGGGACACGCGGCCCAGAAAACTGTCAGGAGTGTATGACAGGAACGGAACCGGGTTTTTCCCTTCGAGGCTGTATTTGGCACGCCCATCAGCATTGACAACGCTGACGGCTATGATCCGGTCTTTTGCAATGGTCGAAGACGGGTATCGGTTTTCATCTGAAATAGTGGGCACTGTCGGATGGGAATAGCACAACATAAAGTCTGCGCTTCCGGATAAAATTGCCTCGGCGCAGCCGGAGAAGTTTTCCGCGACCAGCCTGGTTTTGGTGGGACCAAGATGGCTGGACATTCGTGTCAGCCAGTTCGGGAAGAAGGAAATTGCCAAAGAATGAAGCGCGACGAAATCAAGCACCGATGCTTCCTGGCGAGATAAGCCACGGATATCGCTTTTGGATTGTTTTAATGCGGCAACCGTGTCGATTGCGGTTTGCTTGAATGCATGACCTGCTGACGTAAGCTCAACCGGGTGTACGCTCCTGTCAAACAATGGGGTACCGGTCCAGTTTTCCAAGTTTTTGATCCGCCGCGTGAAAGCCGACTGGCTTATGTTTCGCGCATCCGCCGCGCGGGCAAATACCCCAGCAGTTGAAAGTGCCAAGAAGTCTTCCAGCCAATCGATCTCCATCAAAATTCTCCAATTGCAGAAACTTCACACGGTAGAAGCATGTTGCAAAATTCGCAACACCTTTGCGAAAGTTGTCATGGGTGGACGGACTTGATGGCGGTACGGTCAGACCAACACACTCACAGAGTCTCGGCCCCTCGCATTTGATGCAGGCCGCAAGACCACAAAAAGGTCTCAGATCATGAAACAACACAGAACAGAATCCGACAGCCTTGGCCCGGTAAAGATCCCACTGGCAGCGACCTGGGGCAGCCAGACCCAGCGGGCACTGGAAAATTTCCCGATTACGGGGGTGGCGATCAGCCACTATCCGGAATTGATTGTCGGACTGGCGTCGGTCAAAAAGGCCTGTGCTATGGCCAACAAGGACCTGGGCGTCCTGCCCCACCGGAAAGCGTCGGCCATTACGGATGTCTGTGACAAGATCATTGCCGGGGGCCATCACGATCAGTTTGTTGTTGATGTCATGCAGGGTGGTGCTGGCACATCGACCAACATGAATGCCAATGAAGTCATTGCAAATCTTGGGCTGGAAAAGCTTGGGGCAGATCATGGCGATTACAGCCAGCTTCATCCGAATGATGATGTGAACCGGTCACAATCCACAAATGACGTTTACCCCACAGCAATCCGTCTGGCTGTTCTGTCCAGGATCGCGCCTATGATTGAAGCAATGCATCTTCTAACCAAATCCTTCGACCAAAAGGCATGTGAGTTTCAGCATATTATGAAGGTCGGGCGTACCCAACTTCAGGACGCTGTACCCATGCCACTTGGTGCGGAGTTCCGGGGGTTTGCCACAACAATCAACGAGGATGCCGACCGGTTGAGGGACCTGTCGCGCCTTCTGACAGAAGTGAACCTTGGAGGCACGGCCATTGGCACCGGCATCAATGCCCCCGAAAGGTTTGGCGAAGTCGCTTTGGCGCATTTGCGCGACATTACCGGCGAGCCACTTAAACTGGCCCCGGACCTGATTGAGGCTTCATCTGATCTGGGTGCCTTTGTGATGTTCTCAAGCACGCTCAAGCGGGTTGGCATCAAACTGTCTAAGATCTGTAATGATTTACGCCTAATGTCCTCTGGGCCGCGGGCTGGGCTTGGAGAAATCATTCTGCCCGCGGTTCAGGCAGGATCGTCCATTATGCCCGGCAAGATAAACCCGGTTATTCCCGAAGTTGTAAATCAGGTTTGCTATCAGGCAATCGGAAATGACCTAACCGTCACAATGGCCGCCGAGGCCGGCCAGTTCCAGCTCAACGCGATGGAGCCGGTCATCATCCATAAAGTGTTGGAAACCATGGGGTCTCTGACCAATGCAATGAATGTGCTGCGCACCCGCTGCGTGGACGGTATCGTTGCGGATGAGAAAAGATGCGAGATGTTACTGAGCAACAGCCTTGTACATGTCACCGCACTGGCCCCGGTGATCGGATATGAGGCTGCCACCAAACTTGCAAAATATGCACAGGCGCATGGCTTGAACCTGCAAGAGGCCGCAAAACCCGCTTTGCCAGAAGAGCTTGCCGAGACTGCATTGCAGCACATTCACGGCAGGGCTCCGGAGATTGCCCAATGAACAAAAACCAATCTTTACGCATAGGAATCGTTGGCGGCCTGGGCGCCCTTGCCGGAGCCGACCTGCTGAACAGAATTGTTCAAGGGACACCGGTCAGGTCGGAAGAAGACCACAGGGAATTGATATTTCACCAGAAACCGCTGCGCGAACCAGCCTCCCCCAAAGAGCTGAGCTACAGCCCAACACACCGAAAACTCTATGTTTTTGACACACTGTCCCGCATGGAACGGGATGGATGTGACGTGGCGCTGCTTCCATGTTTTGTCACCCATAGCTTTCTGCATGAACTGCAGGACGAGCTTGAACTGAAGCTAGTCAGCATGACAGAGGCGATCGCCGCCGCCGTTAACAGACTGCGTCCCGAGCCGACAAAGATTGGTGTCATCACGACGTCTTTTGTCAGGAAAACTGGTTTGTTCGAGAACCTGTTTGGCAGGGAGATACAGATCCTCCATCCCCGGGAAGATCTGGAAAGTGCCGTCATGGAGGCTGTATATGGGCGCATCGGCTTCAAAGCAGGACACTGCAATGAAGACGTTCTGAGACCCATAAATGCCGCCCTGACCAACCTATTCGAACAAGGCGCGACCGTGTTTGTGCCCGGTCTTTCTGAACTGCCCTTGTTGCTCAACCAGCTTGACCTGCCAGACAACATGACGGCCATAGACACGGCGGCGGTTTACGCGGATTACGCCCTGCAAGAGACCCAGCCAGACCGCCGTCACCGGTTCAAAGTTGGAGTGGTCGGCGGTGTCGGACCTGCCGCAACCGTAGATTTCCTTGCCAAACTGGTCAAAGGGACCGAGGCGACCCGCGATCAGGATCACATAAAAGTCTTGGTTGAACAGAACCCGCAAATTCCTGACCGCACTGAAAATCTGGTCCGCGCAGGCACTGATCCAACTGTCGCCCTCTATTCTACCTGCAAAAAACTGGAACGCGGTGGTGCTGATATGCTGGTCATCCCTTGCAACACCGCCCACGCGTATGTCGATCGGATTCAGCGCCACCTTGATATTCCGATCATCAGTATCCTTGCCGCGACCACTGAACACATTAAAGAAACCGCCCCAGAGACGCGTGTGGTCGGGGTCCTCGGCACGGATGGAACAATACAAAGTGGCTTGTACCAGACAGCACTTGATGAGGCAGGCCTTGCCCACATCATTCCCGATGACGATCATCAAAACCTGGTCATGGATTCAATTTATGGCCCGTTTGGCGTCAAAGCTGGATATACCGACGGCCTCTGCAAAGAACAGATTAGCCGGGCCTTTTCCCATCTGGTTGCGCGCGGAGCCGAGGCAATCATTCTCGGCTGTACGGAATTGCCGCTCATCGTGACTGAAAGCGCAGACGCATTGGGGGCGCTTCCTGTCGACCCGACCGATGTGCTCGCCCGCAAATGTGTACAGCTCGCAAAATTCTAGGCGTCACCGGCACTTTATCCGACAAAAGAAACGGCATTGCAAATATTGCAACGCCGTTTCTCTATTTGCGCGACCATGACCAGCACGACAGTGTTACCTTGCGGCGACTGCTGGCAGCTCATTCCAACTGACTGCCATGGAAAGGGAGGACCTATTGATGAATACCAGTCGCAAAACAGGGTTTATGGCACCTTGGAGGAATATGCTTCTTTGGAAGCAAATCGTGATCGCGCTTGTTCTTGGGGTGGTTACGGGCGTGTTGCTGAACGCAACCGGAAACGCAGCAATTGCGGGCATGATCAAGAACATTGGAACCCTGTTCCTGTCGCTTATCAAAATGCTGATTGTCCCGTTGATCTTCGTATCGCTCGTTTGCGGTATGACATCGGTCAGCGACATGGCCCGCATGGGGCGAATTGGCCTGAAGTCGATTGTATTCTATCTGGGCACAACTGCATTCGCGATCACGATTGGACTCGCTTTGGGCCTGCTGTTGCAACCCGGCGCAGGAATTGATCTGAGCACCGCAGCCGCAATGGAACCCAAAGCATCTCCGCCTTTCATCCAGCAACTTATCGGGATCGTTCCCAAAAACCCAATCGCCGCTGCCGCGGATGGCAACGTGCTTCAGATCATTTTCTTTGCGATTATGTTCGGTCTGGCCATCAACCTGGTGGGTGACGCTGGAAAGCCGGTCAGGGATTTCTTTGAAGCCCTAAATTCCGTCATCTTGAAGCTGACTGAGATTGTGATCAGTTTTGCACCATATGGTGTGTTTGCACTGATGGCCTGGGTCGCCGGAACCTATGGTCTGGATCTCCTGTTGCCTTTGGGAACCGTGATTGCTGCGCTCTATATTGGTTGCGTTCTGCATGCCGTCATTGTTTATGGCGGGCTTGTTTCGATCTTTGCGCGCTTGAACCCAATTCGCTTCTTCCAAGGCATCATCGAGCCGCAGATCGTGGCCTTCACCAGCACCTCCTCTTCGGGGACACTGCCGGTCACGATGACGGCGGTTCAGCAGAACCTTGGCGTGAACCGGTCGGTTGCAAGCTTTACGCTGCCGCTTGGCGCGACAATCAACATGGACGGAACCGCCATGTACCAAGGCGTTGCGGCTCTTTTCGTGGCACAGGCCTTTGGGATAGAGCTGGGCATGTCGGAATATGTCACAATCATTCTGACGTCGACACTTGCCTCCATCGGCACCGCTGGTGTGCCGGGTGCCGGGCTGGTGATGCTGTCGCTTGTTCTGAGCTCGGTTGGCCTGCCTTTGGAAGGTGTTGCCATCATCGCAGGCATCGACCGCATTCTCGACATGGCACGTACATCGCTCAACATTACGGGCGACGCAGCCTGCACCGTTATTATTGCGAAATCCGAAGATCAACTGGATCTGGATGCCTACGATACGCCCCATGTGCTAAAATCACCCGACGTTTCGCGGGCGTAAGTGACAAAGCACATCACAGCGGCCGCCCCGAAAAGGGCGGTCGTTTTTCTGCTCAGGACGTCGCCTGGTTAATGCCGTCACCCTCCGCCCTTATCCCAACGCGTAAATTCAATTAAGTTGATCCCCGGTAATGACACAGGTTGGCGGGGAAAATTGGCCGGCCACGCTGACCCTGTCCTTGTTCTGCTCGCTTGAGCGTCTGGACAAAACCGGCGAGCAGGTCTGGAACGCGCTATAGTCCCACGGACGGTTCGGGAATATTTGTCAGATCAGACCAGATTTGCGCGGTCCCCTCGCCCTGTTGATCAGAGAGGCGGATCAGCATGATGCCCAGATCCTGATGCGGCAGGTCATGTAACCGCCGCAGCCGCCCTTCGGTTAAATGCTGCTTGACCAGGGTCAGCGGCAACCACGCCACCCCAATGCCATCCAGCGCGTATTCACAGGCGGCAAGCGTCAGTGCAGTTTCCGCCTTTGGGGACAGCATCACGCCTTCGGGCAACAGGGGCAGAATGCTTTGGCTGAACAGGCGCCCCAGGAAAACATCTGGGGGATATGAGATGAACGGGATCTCGGGGTCATCAACGTGGAGCGCAAGATCGGGTGACGCCACCGGCACCAATGTATCGCCGCCCAGCCGCCGCATTTCAAACGCCTGTGGCACCGCAGGGCCGGGGGCCTCCGGGCGTTCATATGTCATTGCGAAATCGGCCTCGCCGGACAAAAGCAGCATCAGGCAATTGTCCCGATTTCCGGATCGCACCCGCACGGAAATGTCCTGCGATTGGGTCAGTTGCCGCACCACCCACGGCGAGATTGTGGTGGTGATGGCGTGCTGGCACACAAAAGTCACATCCCGCTTTGCGCCCTCTGCGGCCGCTTTCAAGTCGTGTTGCAGGCGACGCAGCCGCGCGCCAAGCTCTCGCAGTTCTGGTTCCGTCGCCTGCACGCCGGGCAGGATGGTGACCGGCTTGCAGGACCGGTCAAACAGGGGTGCACCGATGCGCTCTTCGATCAATCGCACGCGCCGCGTGAACGCCGATTGGGTCAGAAACCGCCGCTCTGCCGCCCGTGTCAGGGACCCCGTGTCGATCACCGCCAGGATGTCATCAATCCAATCCAACTGCATGATGTCACCATAGCGGCACACTGATATTATGCAAGATGTGCATTTTATAGCGCATATTTCGAATTAGAATAGTGGGAATGACCTCCATAAAATGCGAGAAAACCAATTTAGGAGTTTTCCGATGCATCTCTCCCGTTACCCCCGCCGCTTCATCGCCCACCTGCCCACCCCGCTTGAGCGCCTGGACCGTCTGACCGCAGAGCTCGGCGGCCCGGAAATCTGGATCAAACGTGACGATTGCACCGGCCTGTCCACCGGCGGCAACAAGACCCGCAAGCTGGAATTCCTGATGGCCGAGGCCGAGTTGCAGGGCGCAGAGATGGTGATGACCCAGGGGGCAACCCAATCAAACCACGCGCGCCAAACGGCTGCTTTTGCGGCGAAACTGGGCATGGAGTGCCACATCCTTTTGGAGGATCGCACCGGCTCCACCAACCACAACTACAATTACAACGGCAATGTTCTGCTGGACCATCTGCATGGCGCCACCACCGAAAAGCGCCCCGGTGGTCTGGACATGAATGCCGAGATGGAAGCGGCTGCCGACAAGCTGCGCGCAGATGGCAAAAAAGTGTACACCATCCCCGGGGGCGGGTCGAACCCGACCGGTGCGCTGGGCTATGTGAACTGCGCGTTTGAGATGCTGGCGCAAGCCAATGATCGCGGGTTGAAGCTCGACCACATCGTTCACGCCACCGGCAGCGCAGGCACGCAGGCCGGTCTGATTGTGGGTTTGAAAGCAATGAACGCACAGATTCCTCTTCTGGGCATCGGCGTACGTGCGCCCAAACCGAAACAGGAAGAAAACGTCTATAACCTCGCCTGTGCCACCGCCGAAAAGCTGGGCTGTGCCGGTGTCGTGCAGCGCGAAGATGTGGTCGCCAACACCGATTACGTCGGCGAAGGTTATGGCATCCCGACCGACAGCGGCATCGAGGCGATCCAGATGTTTGCCGAGCTGGAATCGATCCTTCTCGACCCGGTCTATTCCGCCAAGGGGGCCGCGGGTTTCATTGATCTGATCCGCAAAGGTCACTTCAAGAAAGGCGAACGTGTCGTCTTCCTGCACACTGGCGGGTCGGTCGCGCTCTTTGGTTACGACGCGGCCTTTGATCACAGCAATCGCTGGGTCGGCTGACGCCAGACAGTACCAGGTGTGTGCGGCCTGACACAGGCTGCGCGCGCCAATTTCACATTCCCGCAGTCAGGAGCGAACCATGGTGTCGCTGATCAGGTCCCGCTGGGACACCCACTTTGGTGGCATTCTTCTGGTGTGCGTGATTGCCGCCGCCGCGACCTTTCTGTCCGAACATTACGGCGCGCCTGCGATGCTGTTTGCACTGCTGATCGGCATGGCGTTCCACTTTCTTTATGACGATCAGAAATTCACCCCGGGGCTGGAGTTTTCCGCCAAAACGCTGTTGCGATTCGGGGTCGGCCTGTTGGGCCTGCATCTAAGCATTGGGGATGTGGAAAGTGTCGGGCTGGGCGCGGTGGGCGCGGTTGTCGGCTTTGTCATGGCAACACTGGCCTGCGGGGCAATCCTGTCCTTTCTCTTCGGTCGCAAACTGGCCTTTGGCCTGTTGGCGGGCGGGTCTGTGGCGATCTGCGGGGCCTCGGCCGCCCTTGCCATCACCTCGGTTCTGCCCGCGAAAGATGACCGCGAACAGGATACGCTGTTTGTTGTGATCGGCGTCACCGCCCTGTCAACCATCGCAATGATTGCCTATCCGGTCTTGTTTGCGGCCCTGGGGATGAGCGATCTGGAAAGCGGATTTCTGATCGGGGCGACCATTCACGATGTGGCCCAGGTTGTTGGTGCCGGATATTCGATCAGTGACGAGGCGGGGGTGATTGCGACCTTCGTCAAGATGGTGCGCGTGGCCTTGTTGCCGGTGGTGATGATTGTGGTCATGGCGAGCTTTCGCGGCGCACAATCCCAGAAGATCATCCTGCCGTGGTTCCTTGTCATGTTTGTCGCGCTGGCGATTTTGACAAATACCGGGCTGGTGCCGCAGGTGATCACCGATGCAATCGCCACCCTGTCCGGCTGGTGTCTGGTCATCGCGATTTCTGCCCTTGGGGTGAAAACCAGCCTTGCCACCATTCTGCGCGTCAAGCCCAGCTATGGCCTTATTCTTGTCGTCGAAACCCTCTTCCTTCTTGCGATTGCCGTGGCATTTGTCATGGGCTTTGGCTTTTAAGACTGTGTTGCACGAATAGCGGCTGGGCCGCATTTGCCCCTTTCCCCGGTTCGTTATGCGACACGTTCATAGGTCGCACGACCGAGATGGGTCATGCGGTTGAGAGCTTTGACAGCGATCTTGGTTTCGGTTGTCTGACTCTCCATTTTGCGGCTGCGCAGCTCCGGTCCGATGACCTGTTTGTAGCGCCCGATCTGGGCCTCGCCGCGTGATCTTTGGCCATAGCCAGTGGCCTTCTTCCAGGCCATACGACCTCCCTTGGCGATCATGTCGATATGGGCGTTGCGTGTTTTGCAATCCCCTGGGACGGCATTCTTCGGCGGCGGTACGATCAGTTCGACATCCGATCCCAACGCCTGCCGGATCGTCGCTGTGGTCGGCGCACCATCATAGGCGCCGTCGCCGATGATACGATGAACAGGACCTGCCACATCAGCCAGCAATTCGGGCAGTGCGCCGGCGTCTCCGATGTGCTCGGTTGTCAGGCAGGAGGCCATAAGCTCCGCGCTCTCGGGAACGAAGCCGATGCGCAGTTTGCACCATGTTTTACGGGCCTTCGGTAACCCGTGTTTCTTCTGCATCCAGTCTCGACCGCTGTGAACGCGAAGCCCTGTGCTGTCTACGATCAGCGTCACTGGGCCGTTCGTGGGCCGGGTGTTCGGTGTGATCCGAAGCAATTGTGCGCGCCGGCAGAGCGTGGAAAAATCCGAAACGGGAACGTCGATCTGCATGAGCCGTAGTAGGCTTCGTACAAACCCTTGCGTTTGCCGAAGCGGCAGGCCGAAGACGGCGCGCAGGGTCAGGCAGGTCTCAATCGCCAGGTCAGAATACTGCCGCTGACCACCACGTTTCCCCGACCTTGGGGCGCACCACCCGGATACCGCATCCTCGCTGAACCAGACCGTAACATCACCACGCTGGCGAAGCGCCTCGTTGTACTCAGGCCAGTTCGTGACCCGGTACTTGGCCTTCTCAAACTTGTCCCGCCGCGTCGCGTTGTGCTTGAAAGGCATCCCGCCATCCCGTCATTAAATCAAGCAACTGGCTACGCCGATGAAACGATCCGTGCAACACGGTCGGATGAACCGCAGGCATCCATGCCTACGACGCAGGGCGGAAGCGTCTCAAAAAAGGCCAGTAGCTTCGCGCGCTTGATCGGCTTGTTGAAAATAACCCGGCCGCTCTCAGAAATGCCGTGCACTTGAAAAACGTCCTTGGCCAAATCGAGGCCGACGGTCTTTACTGTCATTGGGTGGCTCCTTTCCTAGCAGTCGTTGATAACTGCACTTTGGCACATTCGATGCCGGTGGAGCATGAGCCACCCACCTCATCCGCTTTGGTGGGCGCACTGCAGCATCTGTTAGGAATGGTGAAGGTCAGCAATGGGTCGTCCCCGATGTATCATCTCGCCGTGCGACAGCTAATACTGCGTTGCCTCTGATGTCGGCACGGATGAATGAAAAGCCCAAAGGGTGGAGCATTCAGGTCAACGGAACTGACTTCTCACTCTCGCCGCGGCGAACGATTTGCATATCATCCGCCCTGCGGGACGACGACGAAAAGGGCCTTCGCAGCAGTCGCTCCAAAGTCCGCTGCCTAGAAGCACGTCAAAACCACATGTCCTTTACAGTTCGGCTGTCACGAGGAAGTTCTCGAAAGCTGTCGTGCCCCTCGAAGTGACGGATTGGAATCTCACTGATTGGTGAAGGATCAGACATTCGAACATTAACCGCGGACAGTTTGCGGCCGTTTTCGTCCGAGAAACACGCAACGTAGTGCGTCACACACCCGCAATTGGCGCAGAAGTGGAAATGGATATCCCCGCTATCGCGACGCAGATATGTACTTGTTTTCCCGGTAGTTTGAATGTCATAGCCAATGTGCCCGTAGGCCCAAAGGGCACCGTAACGCCGACAGATTGTGCAATTGCAGGCCGTGACCGACTTTGGCACAGCATCGAGAGTCCAGCCAACTTCGCCGCAGTGGCACGTTCCTTTCAGCATGTATCAATCCCCGCTCTCGGAACTGACGGCATCATGACGACCGACCCATGTGCTTTGGCCCAGGTGCGGATCGCCGCTTGGGTCAAGCTACACTTGTGGCCTTCCCTTGAACAGCAGTTAGCCGATTTACATTCACAGAGATACGCAGCTGGGTCACAGGACCACTGGGCGGCGATGCGTGACTGGCTGGTTCGGAATGACGTTCCTGCTCCAAAAAATCTGCCGGGGTGGCCAGAAAAGGAATAAGGGCTGGCTGAGGGGGTCGAGGCCAGCCCCTATCTTCGTCACGAGGGGGTAAGTCGTTATTCTGATCCCAAACTACCCAGTTTGCATGCTGCCCGAAATTGGGGGATTCCCGTAACACTGCAAACTTCACCGAAAAAGTTTGTTTCCAATGAGCGAACAGTGAGTTTCAAAACGAGATGTGGACACAATTTTGCCGCAATGCGATCCTCTGTCCGTGGGTGGCGCGTGTTGATTTTAGAACGTTCCAGTTTTTCCATCTGGATTTGAGGGGGTTGTTGAGTTCGGCGCGCCGCCCCACGAGTACTTCATCGAACCGCCAAAGTATTGAACTGCACTTTCCGAGTGCCGGAGCGCCAACGCACTTTTCATCTCATGGACGCAATTTGAACACTCTCCGCAAATATCAGTGCGGAGCGGCGCGCCTTGATGGGGATTATGATTTCAATGAGGGGGTACGAGTTCGGCGCGTCGCACCACCACTGCCGGATATACTCGTTGTCCTTTGATTTGTTTAAATACTATCTTTTGATCCAGTTTGCGATTTTGAGAATGGGCGATTAGTGGAAGAGAATGAAGGCGTCTGGTTTAGCCAGGTCATGTATGACCCAACGTTGATGAAGCCCATTACCTCCGAGCAGGCTTTAAATGACTTGCCGACCGCAGGTGCAGTTACAGAAAGAAACAAAGCCGGGATAGTCCAATCCCGTGACGCCTTTCCGGATATGATATTTGGGTTGTACCCGTATAAAAAGCTCAAGGCACTTCCCGACATATTCAACGGGCCTGCTGGTCCCGTCATATCTCGCGCGGTAGCGGATGTACTTCGCGAAGCAGAGTTGGGAAAAACGAAAATCTATCCTTTGAACGTTTGCCAACACGACCGTGTGACACCAGTTGAAGGTGAGTATTTTACACTCGCCCTTGGCGAACAGAAAACGGCGTTTGTTCCGGATCGGTCGAATATGGTCAAACCTTTGGGTAACAAACCAGATACTTGGATCAAACGGGGTATGAAGCCCAAAGACTTCGACTTTGTTGTTGCAGACATAGCCTTGGAGGGGCCCGATTTGTGGGTTGATCCATGCCTAGCGTGGAGCCTGTTTTTCAGCGCCCGTTTGGTAAAGGCGTTGAAGGCAGCAAAGCTCACGCGCCGCTTCGGGCTGAGTAAATGTAAGGTTGTTTCCATTCACTAAAGGGGTACGAGTTTGGGGATGACGCATTATCGATACCGGCCAAGTTATGGGGAAATCTGGCTGGTTGTAAGTGTCCTTCTGGAGGCGGTTTGAAGTCTATTTCAGTGCAGAGTAGCGGCCCTGATTTTTGGCTCATCGCCGGAATACTTCTGGGCGTCATCCTACTGTATTTTACCTTGCGATTGATGCTCCGCGTATTCGGAGCAACCAAAGAGAAAGTCTCGTGCCGTTGGAAGAGAAAAACCGCGCAGGACAAGGAAACTCTGCGCGCTTGGAATTGTCGGGCATGCGGTGTTACAGCATATTCTGGAAACGGACGGAAACCCACAGGCTGTCGCAAGTCCGCCAAACCACAGAGCTTATAGTCAGGATGGCACGGACATGAATGTAGATGAACCGAAGCTGGTGATGTCAGACAGGTGCAAGGCTGTGCTTTTAGACGGGTATCGGTTTGAAATCGAAATCTACCGCTTGGACAACCAGGACAAATGGATGTTGGAAGTGGTGGACCATGAAGACGCCAGTTATGTCTGGGACGACAAGTTCAATTCGGACCAAGCGGCCCTTGATACAGCAATTGAGATTTTGAACAACGAAGGCGCGTTGGGCTTCATGGGGAAAGAGTAGAAACCTTAGGGTAATCTTAGTGTGGCTAGTGCCGAAACCAAACCAGATATCCATTGGATCTTTACACTTCCTGAGTGCTTTTCCTGACTTTCCTGCGCGCCCTCGCTGACCGTTTTCTACACCCCTCAGAGCAATACCGCGCTTCAGTCCTGCGATAGTCGGGCAGGTCATCCCCACACCACCGACAAACCCAAGTGCCTTGCTTCACACAGCGTAGCATCGCCTTTGCCCGCTTTAAAACCGGAAAGCGGTCCATCTCTGCTACCGCGAACCTGTCAGCGCGAAAAGCTGGAAGCCGACATTCAATCCGACCCAGTTACTGTCTCCGCTTTGCATTACCGCGAGGCGCCTAGTACCCGACGACTTCCCCCAACACTTCTCCTGCGGCGCCGTCGGGTGGGCGCGTATCTGCGACCGCGGCAAGCGTCAGCGCCAGATCGACTGTATGCACTCGACGCGAGACCCGCTGTGGCGCGAGGCTGAAACCGGCAAAAGCTATGGGCACGTGGGTGTCATAACGCCAGGGCGAGCCGTGGGTGACTGTGACCGAGAGACCGTCGAAATCGTTGATGAACCAGCCGGGGCTGGTCACCAGATAGATGTCGCCCGAGCGGTCGGGGTTGTAGTTGTTGGCCACGGCGCGCATCAGCGCATTGTCGGGCAGGGCGCCCGTACGAATGCGGGACGAAGGCACAGCGAAGGCGATACCTTCGAAGGCCGACAGTTCTTCGGCGATGGCGGTTTCCAGCGCGACAAGGTCGATGTCGTCGCGACTGTGCACCTCTTCCGAGAGGGTGAGGTAGGGGTGGTCATAGCCCGCTATCAGCGGATCGCTAAGGCCAAAGCGCGCGCGGATGCGATCGGCGGCGGGCTGGGTCGCCCAGTGCTCGGGGTTGACGTAGCCGCCCATCTCTCCCAGCTCGGCCAGGTATCCCGGCGCCTCGGGCGTGCCGTGATCGGCGGACAGCGCGATCAGGGTGTTCTCGAGCCCGATCTCGGCGTCGATAAAGGCGAAGAGATCGGTCAGGGTGCGGTCGAGCCGGAGCAGGTTTTCCTCGGCCTCCAGGCTGGAGGGTCCGAAGCCGTGGCCGACATAGTCGGTCGCCGAAAAGCTGACCGACAGGTAATCGGTGATATCATCCTGGCCCAGCCCCTCGGCTGTGATCAGGGTCTTGGCGAAATCGGCGGTAATCTCGTCCCCGGCGGGGCTGAAGGTGAGAAGCGTGGCGAAATAGGGGTCGTTCTTCCACGACAGCGGGTCGATGGTGGAATAGGGGTGCGGAAAGGTGCGTCCGAACCCGGCAAGGTCGGTTTCCCATGCCTGATCGTCGCGGTCACCGAAGAGGTAGCTGTCGATGGGATGGGTCAGCTCCCAAGAGGTGTTAAGGTAATTCTGCAGGAAATCCTTGGCGTTCCAGTCGGTCACCCAAGAGGGGTAGCTGTCATAGTAGTAGCTGGAGGTGACGAATTCGCCGGCGGATTTGGAGAACCAGAACGCTTTGCCCGTGTGGCCTGCCATTGAGACGGCGCCGCGATCCTTGACCGAGACGCCAAAGACCTTGGCGCGGCCCTGGGTGGCGATGGTGAGTTCATCGGAAAAGGTGGTGGTCAGGATGGCACGGGGCGAGCGGCCATCGGAACTGGCGGCAAGCTGGGTGGGGTCGACCTCGGTCTCGGGGTTGACATCGGCACCCTGGGTGAGGAGTGGATAGTCGGCGTCCTCGACATTGTAGATGGTGCGCCCGGTGGCGCGGTCGTACCAGAGGTTGCCGACCATGCCATGGGCCGCCGGATTGGCGCCGGTGGCCAGCGTGGTGTGGCCGACGACGGTTTCGGTGTTGGCGTGCGCATGGTGGGCGTTGTCGAAATAGACGCCCTGATCCATCAGATAGCGGAAGCCGCCCGGCCCGAATTGGTCGTAGTGGCGAAATGGCAGGTCGCCGCGCAGTTGATCCACAGTGATCTGGAGAATGAGGCGCGGCTTGTCCTCGGCGACTGCAGCGTTCGCCAAGGAAAACGCCAGGAACAAGATGCAACTGGCCATTTGGATAGGCTGTTTTACCAACATCGAAGGCTCCTTCCTCTCGTCGGTCGGCCCACGCGGTGCGCGGGCCGTGGCGTTATCAGTTTACGGGCAGTATATCCGGGAACACCCAACTGCCATCAAGAACCTCGGCGCGCGGCTCATAGAGCCGGACCGTGTAGTTCCAACCCGACGTGACGGGGATGCAGTTGATACGCCCGTCCTCGCAGGCCCCAAAGTGAATGGTATAGGAGCCATCTGCGTTCGGCGTGGCGGAGGTGTTGTTGTAGCTGTTCCGCCCTAGATCGTTGGGCGCGAGGAAGCCGTCAGCGTCGTAAACGGTGATCGACCAAAACGCGTCCACCGGCACGTCCTGAAGCGTTACGGCGTGGGGGGTCTCACCGTCATTCTTGTCGACGGCGTCGACAAAAGCACTGGCCGTCGTGGCCGGTTGCCCTGCCCAGCCCGCCATCCCGATCAGATGGCCAAGCGGGTCCACCTCGTCGCGACGGCCGAAGGCGATGCTGGCATCGAGGCCGACGGCAGCGGCGAGGTCGCTGATCGCCTTCCGTGCAGCGGCAAGGGCGTCGAGATCCCAGTCCGGAGCCTCGAAGGGGCCGGTTCCGCCGCCTTCGAGGCGAATTCCGTCCTGCACCGCATGGGCGCGCGCCGTATCGTCGGGATCGCCCGCGTCGATGAAGGTGCGGAACAGGAGCATCGCGAAGCGGGTCCCGACCTCGTCCTCGGTCAGCTCGTATGCACCGGGTTCGGCATAGGCAAAGTTGTAGTGGTCCTGGCTGATCACCAGCACCGACTGGAACCGTCCGTCGCCCTCCGGCAGCGTCACCGTCACCGGCTCGGACAGATCGATGAGGGCGGACGAATACAAGGTGTCCTGGTTGGGCCGGATGACTGGCTGCGGCTTGTCGGCGGAGGTTACCTCGCGCTCATGGGCGATCTCGCCGACACCTGTTCCGTTGTTCTTCATAGTGAGCCGGAACATCGTATCGCTCTCGGCGCGCATGAGGTTCCGGATCGTGATATCTTCGGCGAGAACTGGTGCGGGTGCGCAGAGGGAAGCGGCAAGGAGAAGGTGTTTCATTTTTCTGTCCTTTCTGTCAGTTCGCGGGCTCGACACCCGGGAAGACCCAGCTTCCATCCAGCACTTCCGGCGCTGCACGATAGAGCCGCACGGTGTATTGCCACCCCTCGACAAGCGGCAGGCAATTCACGCGCCCGTCCTCGCAGCCGCCCAGATGCACGGTCATCGAGCCGTCCTCATTGTACGTCCCGCTGACGGAGTTGATGACATAGGCGTCCATCGCGTTCGGCGCGAAATAACGGTTTGCATCATAGAGGCTGACCGACCAGAAATCCTTGACGGGCACGTCGGCCGGCACTTCGATCTTGTATTTCCCGACCGGCAGGTTCGGCGAGATCCCGAGATAAAGTGCCTCATCCTCGGGCAATCCGCCCCAGCCACCGGCCGTCCCAATGAAATGCCGCACTGGATCGACATCCTCCTTCTTGCCGAACATGTGGAAACTGTCCGGAAGGTAGGCGCCGACACCGACGGCGGCCCTTACGAGCCCTATATAGTCCTCTTCGTCATAGGGCGGGACGATGAAGGGTTTGGACGAGGCAGCGTCGATCGACATCTGGTCCTGGATCGCGTGCACGGCGGCCAGGTCCGCGGAATCGGTCGCATCCAGCAGGACGCGCAGATAGACGGCGACATATGGCGTGTCAAACGTGTCCATATCGAGTGTATAGGCGCCGCCACCGTGCAAGACCTTGTTCAGGTAGTGGTCCTGGTTGATGACCATCGCCGACATGTAGCGGTCGCCGACATCCGGAAGGGTGACCGTCGCGCCCTTGCTGATATTGATGATCGCGGCGCTATAGAGAGTGTCCCGGTTCGCGCTGATGGTGGTCTGAGCATGGACGGGCATCATTTCGCGGAAGTGGTAGAACTTGTTTACCCCTCCAGCGAGGGCAACATATTTGCCGAACTCGATATCTGTCGCGGCACGGATAAAGTTGTCTACCGTGACTGGGATTTCCCTGCTGTCGGCAAGTTGGTCCACTGTGGTGTCGAAGTTTTGGGCATGAGCGGGACCAGAGACGATCGCGGCCAGGAATGCAAGAAACAAAAATATGCGGTTTGCCAACTGTTTACCTTTCATGAGTCGCCCCTCAAGTCTTCGTTTTCCTGGCGTTTTATCATAGTGCGACCGGTCATTTTGTGACAAAGAGACGCTATGAGACAGAAGTTGGTCAACATCATCGAACTGGCGCACGTCGTGGACATTCTTGACAGCTTCGTCCCGAAACACGTCGTCGGGAGTGCGCTCCGAACGGCTGGTCTCGACCGTAAGATGCTGTCAGAAGGAACCGGGTTTGTTTCCTACGCTGCTGAGGCCGTCATTCTGGAGTCCGTCGCCCGCATGATAAGCGATCGCCATCTGGGTGCCAGGGTTGGCTGGGCCTTCGACTACTTGGCTTACGGAGCTTATGCGAACTACGTGCTGGGCGCACCGGATCTGCGATCTGCGCTTGACCGCGGGCGACGCGCGCTGTCGCTGACGCATCCTGGCTCTGAAATCGTGATCCGACAGACTGACACGCACGTTGTCGTCGGACGAGACTCGAAAGGCTTCTCGGTCGTCGGCCACCGACACCTCGACGAAGGGGCGCTGTTCGTTATTTCCAAGGTGGCCAGGCATTTCCTCGGCACGGACTGGCAGCCCGATTGGTTTGAACTTCCCGATGGCAATGGTGACGACAAGTCAAAGCTTGCAGATCTGTTCGGCGCACCTGTTAGGACGGGAGCCCAGTCACCGTCCGTCGCGCTTCGGCTTTGCGACCTTGACACGCGAAACCCGCACCCCTTGCAGTCTCGGAAGACTATTACATTGGGGGACCTGGGTGCGCTCATGGGGGTTGAGCCGGTTCAGTCCATTGAAGGCGCGGTTTTGCAAATCATGCGCGCTCATCTTCCGACAAGTGTGCTTTCCGAGAGCAAAGTTGCGGCCCATCTTGCGATCGGCCCCAGGTCACTTCAGAGGGCCCTTAGGGCGGAAGGGACGGCATACAGGACAATCCGCTCTATGCTCATCGAGGAGCAGGCGCGCGAAATGCTTCAGAAATCGGACATTCCGGTCGAACGGATCGCCGAAATGCTGGGATACAAAGAGCCGAGAAGCTTTCGCCGTGCGTTCAGGGAGTGGACCGGCTCTTCACCAAAGAGCTTCCGGGGAAACCGAAACACAAACACTTGAGTCGTTGCCGCTGATCACATTCGCATATACACGATGGATTTTCTGGAAACCCAAGGCGTCCCGAAGTCTGCCAAAAAATTTCGAATTTCCCAGACCTGCGCTTCGTCCGCTCTGCCGGCATTTGCCGTTCTTGAGAATGTGCGGCCGCAGCGAATGGCAGGTCCGGCGACGCCGCACTGCGGAGACTGCAAGCGGGGAGAAGGGCCGCAAAGGGCCGTCCCTGTTTGGGTTTGTGGTTCTCGATGGGTAGAATGCTGCAACTGACCCAATGACCGCGAAGAGCCCAGAGTGCAAATTGCTGCGGTCGGCCCAAATACGTGCGAAGCGTGCGTCGCTGCCGTTGGTCCTACAATGGACGGCCCATTCCGGACGTTGACCGCCACTCGAAGTGCCGCAACGCAGAGTTCTTCACAATCATATTTGATCCTATTGCATGTTCTTTCTGCTCACTCAGACGCGACGGGCTGTTAACGGACCATGGACGCATCTCTTTTTCGTTGTGCGTCTCGGACCAGCGCCGCAAGCCGATAGAAGCCGTGTGCCATTTTTGTGTAGGGCGTCAGCAGGAAGAAGGTCAGGACCGATCCGAGGTGGATGGCCAGCAGTGCGGGCATCAGAGGTGTTGAACCGAGGGCGTAAAGAACCAGCCCGCTGAGCCCCACAAACCCGAGCAACAGGATGAAGCCGATATCCCCGCCCCAGGCCGACGGATCGCCGAGGTCTCGGTCTGACTTTAGCTTGAGCAGCGCCATCGCACCGCACCCCACCGTCAGCAGAAGCCCCCCGGAAATCCCGAACAGTTTCGGCAACGACCAGAACCCGTAAGGCGCGTACATTCCGAAGACATAGTGCATGATCGTCGCCACCGAGGTCGACGCAAAGCACAGCAGAAAACCATACATAACAGCGTGGTGGATGTGACGTCGGCCCTGACTGAACCGGTCTTCGTCCTCGAAGTTACAACCCTCGCCATGGCCTGCGGCCAGATCCTGCATCTTGCCCGCGCGTTTGAGCGCAACCGTCAGATCAGACATCTGGATCGGTTTGCCACCAACCTCTGCCCAATAGCGCCTCAGGCTGAAGGCGATACTGAACAGAGGAAGCAGGAATGCAGGCGCAAAGATCGCGACCATCGCGTTGTGGGACAGGACGGCATAAAACCCTTCGCCTCCACTGGAACCGATGGCGCGGGTCGCCCAGAACAACAGGGCAAATCCGACCACCAACGCCAGGGCGATGGCTCCGCCATGGGTGTGGAACCGGCGTGCCAGCGGCTGCGGCCAGGCGAAGCTTTCCCAACTGTCTCGCCGCACTTCAGCCAGCGCCTTGGGCAGGTTCAGGTCAAACGCGTGCGGGGCGGTGTACTGACAGGCGTAGTAACAGCCCCGGCAGTTGTGGCACAGGTTGGCCAATTGCGTGATGTCCCCATCCGAGAACGCGCGCTCTGCGTGCAGCGACGGGAAGACCGAGCAATAACCCTCGCAATAGCGGCAGGCGTTGCAGATCTCGGCCTGGCGGCGGGCTTCCTGAATAAGATCAGTTTGCATAAGCGGCGGCCTCTCGTCCTGCGATGCGTCCAAAGACAGTTCCGATGGTCATGCCAAAGCCCGCCAGATAGCCTTGCCCAAGGATGGACCCGGCCATCGTTTCCCCGGCCGCCCAAAGGTTTTTGATCTTGCCGCTTGGGGTCGAGCACTGGGCTGTCTCGTCAACCTTCAACCCAAGATAGGTAAAGGTCACGCCGGTCCGCATCGAGTAGCCGTAAAACGGCGGTTCGGTAATTGGGCGCGCCCAGTTGGTCTTGGGCGGGATCAGGCCCGAGGTCGCCACCCCGTCCAGTTCGGTCGGATGAAACCCGCTGGTGTCACCGCAGGCGGCGTTGAATGCGCTGACGGTTGCTTTCAGTTTCTCCGCGGGCAGGCCCATCATCCCGGCCAATTCGTCCAACGTGTCCGCCTTTAGCGGAGGGAACACGGACGGCATGAACAGGTTCAGCGATTTGGCGTCGATGATGGCATATCCCACCTGATCCGGCTGCGCCGCCACCAAACGGCCCCAGATCGCGTAGCGTTTGGGCCAGACGTCTTCGCCCTCGTCATAGAACCGCTCGGCATGTTTGTTCACGACGATGGAAAACGGAACGCAGTCCAGACGGGTGACGATGCCGCCGTCGAATTTCGGCGCGCGCCCGTCGATGGCAACGGCGTGGCATTGGGTCGGGTCGCCAACGCTTTCTACTCCTTGGTCCAGTAGATCAGACAGGACAACGCCTCGGTTGTAAGGCGTTCCCCGGATCAGGAAGTTCTTGGCAGGTTCACCCCAGGCTCGGGTGAGCCAATCCGTGTCGGCCTGAAAGCCGCCGGAGGCAACGATGACCGCCTTGGGCGCGATGCGATGAGACTGGCCTTCATAGCTATAGTCGACCCACTCGATCCGATCACCATTCAGTTCCAAATGCGTGACGGCGGCTTCGTACAGCACATCTACACCCAAACCTGCCGCCGTGCGGTAATAGGCATTCACCAGAGATTTGCCGCCCCCCATGAAAAACGCATTGGTCTGTGCCAATGACAATGTGCCGGAAAGCGACGGCTGAAACCGGACCCCGTGTTCTTGCATCCAGGGAAGGCATTCTTCCGACGTGCGGATCGCCAACCGGGCAAGATGTTCATCGGTTTTTCCACCGGTGACTTTCAGCAGATCCGAGAGGTATTCGTCTTCGCTATACGCCTCGACGAGCGGACCCAACGGGCCCGAATGCATGCAGCGAAAATTGCGCGTATGGCGTGAGTTTCCGCCGCGATAAGGTTTTGGCGCCGTTTCAAGGATCAGAACACGGGCGCCTGCCTCGGCTGCAGTCATCGCAGCGCAGAGAGCCGCATTGCCGCCACCGATCACAGCGATATTGTAAGCTTCCTTTGGGGTGGCCATATCCTGTCTACCTACTGGCTTTCGTCGATTGAGCGGTCGCGGTCCTGCAACGCGCGGATGCGCATCCGCTGCGCAGCCTGAATATGCGCGCGCATCACTGTCTCGGCCGCTGCGCCATCGCGGGCTTTCAAAGCCGCCATGATGCGCCGATGCTCGGCCACTGCGGCCTCGGCGCGGTCGCTATCCAGCAATTGCGAGGGACCCAGGATCAACAGCGCCTTTTGCAAGGACAACATGGATTTTGCCAGAAATCGGTTCTTGGCCGCATCCAGAAGTGTTTCGTGAAAGATCTTGTTGATTTGGGCCGCATCGGGGCCAGTACCCGCCTCGGCCAGCCGGTCGTTCAGAACTTCAAGCTCGTCCAGTTCGACATCAGACGCCGCGCGGGCTGCCAGACGGGCCGCTGTCCCTTCAAGCACGGCGCGCATCTCATAGAGTTCCATGACCTCGGCGTAATCCAGACTGCGCACGGTGGCACCTTGCCGTGGCACATGTGTGACCAGCCCGTCGGCTTCCAACTGCCTTATCGCCTCGCGCACCGGGGTACGGCTGACGCCCAACCGTTCCGAGAGCTCAATCTCGCGCAGCCGGTCGCCGGGCAAAAGAGTGCCCTCGCGAATCTCGCACAGCAGGCGCTGATACGCAGAATTGCCTTGTGGGCCAGGTTGTAACGGGTCGTCCTGAAGGGTCATCGCAGGCTCTCTTGTCATCTTGCGTCCAGTTGTATACACATGGATACATTATAAGTCAACGAAGCTGGAACGCTTACCTTGCACAGCCAAACCGATACCCCCTCTCTTCTGACGAAACGGGCCGTCACGCTCGGCCTGGCGGTGTCGGGCACTGGGGTGTTTTGGGCGCTAAACCTGCCGCTACCTTTTCTGTTCGGGCCAATGAGCGCATGTTTGATTGCAGCTCTTGCGCACGCACCGATGGAAGGCTTTGGAAAGGTCTCGGTTGCCGCCCGCACTATACTGGGCGTGGCGGTAGGGGCATCGATTACGCCGGCTCTGTTTGCTGAATTGCCAAAAATGGCCGCGTCAATTGCGCTGATCCCGTTCTTCATCCTGCTAATCGCGCTGGTAGGTGTGCCATTCTTTCGCAAATTCTGGGGCTTTGACTCCACAACGGCTTTCTACGCAGCCATGCCGGGCGGTTTGCAAGACATGATCATCTTTGGCACTGAGGCGGGGGCCAATCCGCGTACCTTGTCCTTGATCCACGGTACGCGCGTGCTGATCATCGTGACGTTGGCCCCCTTGTTCCTCACCGTGTTCTATGATGCCCAACTCACCAATCCGATTGGCGAGCCCGCGCACAACCTGCCAATACATGAATTGGCGCTGATGGTTCTGGCCGCCATTATCGGCTGGAAAGGCGGGGAGCGGATCGGCCTGTTCGGGGCGTCAATCCTGGGGCCAATGATCCTTACGGCCGCCTTGTCACTGGGCGACTTAATTCATACCCGACCGCCTCGCGAGGCCATCCTTGCAGCGCAGTTTTTCATTGGCTGCGGAATTGGTGTGAAATTCGTAGGTGTCACATGGGTCGAACTACGCCGGGTAGTGGCAGCGGGCTTCGCCTATGTCATTGTCCTTGCCGTCCTGGCAGCCACTTTCACCGCCGTTGTCACCACCTTGGGACTGGGCCAACCTGTCGAGGCGTTTCTGGCCTTCGCGCCCGGTGGGCAGGCAGAGATGACGGTGCTGGCCATCGTCTCGGGCGCGGATCTGGGCTTTGTAATCACCCACCATCTGACAAGGATCGTGCTGGTGATCATCGGCGCGCCCATTGCCGCAAATCTTATTCTGCGCTGGTCCAAACCTCGGGGTTGATCATGTGGATCGGAGCGCCTTCGGCATAGGCGTTCACCTGATCGAAAATATCCGCGAATTGCAGGTCGAACTCGTCTTCAGTGACAAAGCCGATATGTGGGGTCGCGATCAGGTTGGGATGTGACAAAAGCGGGTCGGTCGAATCAATCAGTGGCTCGGAATCAAACACATCAATTGCCGCTTTGCCGGGGCGACCGACGTTCAGCGCCTCAAGCAAAGCACCCGGCGCGATTAGCCCAGCCCGCGAGGTGTTTACAAACAGCGCCCCCGGCTGCATCTGTGCGAAATCCGATGCGGTGACGATCCCGCGCGTGTCCGGTTTCAAGCGCACATGGACCGAGACAACATCGCTGCTGCCAAAGAACGCTTCACGGCTGGGCGCGACCTGCGCGCCATCCGCCTGCGCACGCGCTCGGCCTTCTACGGATGACCACCAGACCACATTCATCCCAAAGGCCTCGGCATAACTTGCAATGGCGCGAGCAATGCGGCCATAGCCATAGAGCCCCAACTGACGCCCCCTCAGCGTCTTGCCCACGCCCGCCTGCCAGCGCCCTGCTTTGACCGAGGCCATTTGTGCGGGCAAATCCCGCATCCCGGCCATGATTAACGCCCAAGTAAGTTCGGCTGCAGCATATGACGGCGTCCCGCCATGCATGTTTGAGCACAGCAGCACGTCGTGATCTGTGCAGGCCTCAACATCGACATGAGGATAAACGCTGCGCTGGCTGATCAGTTTCAG
This sequence comes from Ruegeria sp. O4, assembly GCF_056535125.1. NCBI lineage: Bacteria > Pseudomonadati > Pseudomonadota > Alphaproteobacteria > Rhodobacterales > Roseobacteraceae > Ruegeria > Ruegeria sp. O4. Next base: position 75,303 of record NZ_JBQERO010000016.1, read on the forward strand.
ATTCGGTAATTTCTCCAGCAAGGCGCGGGTGACTTTGGTACGTTCGCGGAACAGGACAAGCACCTCCGCGTCATGCAGTCGTTCGGCCAGAGTGTCAGTGTCTTCGACATGATCCGTCCATAATGTCACCTCATGACCGGTGAGTTTCTCAAAACAAGGCAGGCCACGCAGCGTGTCAAACCAGTCATCAAGAATGTGGACCTTCATCGGCTTTCTATACCCTGCCCGGTGTTCAGCTTTCTTGGGGTTGGCACAAAATGACATGTGTCGAGAGCGGCAAGTGCATTGCGGACCCGTTCGCTTTGATCCAGCAGATGGTTGAACTGCTCATCGCAGCCAGCAATCGGTGTCGGATAGACCGCGATGTCCCGCCGTAGGGCCGACTGCGCCAACATGAGTTCCTGACGCGCGATATCGAGGCATTCCGAGTAGTTGTCCATCGTGTCCTCCCATTATGTATACAATAGTATACTATTTGGGTTGCACTTGATCAACTCCTGTTCCAAACAGACTCAGGCACATAAACATGCCCGTCCGCCAACTTGCGCGCGGTCCGCACCAAACCCGCCGCGTTCACTGTGAACCCGTCGGTGGTGGAAAAATCCACCAACACGTCGATATTGCCCGAGGCGTGTTCCAGAACGACTTCAGCCGGGCTGTTCGTGGGGCGATCCAGCAAACCGTCGGCGACGGTTCCGGGAGTCAAAGCGCAAGACGCCATGCATTGCGCGCCGGTGACCGCCATGGTCGGGTGGGTTTTCCACGGCATGAAATACCGCACTGCGAGCGTTCCGCCCTCTCTGGCCGGAGCAACAAGGCCGAACTTAGGGGTGACCGATTTGGACACATCCCCCATACCCATCCGCTGCCCTGCTTCGATCCTAACGGCCTCCATCCGGTCAAAGAACGCGCGGTTTGCGTCAAGTTCCTTGGCGCTCTCATAGCCCGTCAATCCGAAGTCTGTGGCGCGGGCGATAGCCATCGGCATAGCGACATCCATGAAGGTCAGTTCGACGCCCTGAACTGCATCGCGCAGGTTGCCCGTAGGCAGGAACGCTCCGGTGGCCGAGCCCACCACGCCCATGAAACTCAACTGCACCGGCGCTGAATGACCGGGAACGCCGGCGATCTCCGCATCACCCTCATAGGTCAATTCGCCCCCGGGTGTATTCACCTTGGCCACGACCCGAGCCCCAGTGTTGACGGCCCGAATGCGAACTTCAGTTTCATCACCCTGCGGTTTGAACAAGCCCATCTCGATGGCAGCAGGGGCAACCCCGGACAGGATGTTGCCGCAAGTCGGTTTGAAATCGACCAGCTTGTCCTCGACCGAGACCTGCGCAAAGAAATAGTCGATATCGGCCCAGTCATCCTCGCTGACCGACAGCATCGCGACCTTTGTGGTCACCGCCGCGCCGCCGCCGATGCCGTCGATGTTCAGCGACTGCCCGGACCCAAGAGCGGCGATCAGCACCTCGGCCAGCGCGTCCAGATCCTCAGGCAAATCCGAGCGGCGGAAATACGGGCCTTTCGACGTGCCGCCACGCATCAAGATATAAGGGATTGCGGTTTGAGTCATTTTGAACCCCTCACTTCAACGGCCAGGGCAGGCTGACCATGTCCTGCAACAGACCTGGCGGGAAATCGCGGTTCAGAGCGCCCGCCATCAGGCACATGAACCCGATGCCGCAGGCGGTCAGGATCAGAGTCATCTGCCAGCTGGACCCGGCGCGGATACGGAGAAAGGCGATCAGGAACCCTATCAGGGCGAGGATGAAGCCCACCACCCACGTGGCCGCGATCAAACTGGCGAACCACGCCAGAGTGGACCACAGACCGTGGGGTGCGCTGGCGTCTTCACCGGCGATTTCCTTGTCGGCAAAGATCACGTCGCCTTCGGGACGTCGCATCATCTGGATCAGAAGGATCACGCAACAGAATAGCGAGACGCTGCCGATAACCAGCGGGATGATCTTGTCGGTCATATTGTAGTCGGGGATCATGTTGGCGTTGACCAATGCGACGATCAGATAGGCCATGATCACCAGCAGAAAGATAAGCGGCGCGCGTTTGGTACCGGCCTGAACATCACCCTCGGCCATGATCATCTTGGCCTGCCGGATACCCAGAATGACCGAAACAACCGTGACCACGATCAGCACGATGACGATAGGGCTGAAGACATATTCCATCCCCTCGCCAAAGCTTTTGCGGAACCGGAATGAGGCGATCTGGAACGCCTGATTGGTGAACTTCTCAACCGGGTTCGACAGAACGAAACCGATCAGGAAGGCCGGGCGCGACCAGTCGAAACGGCGTAAAAAGATGCCGATCAGGCCGATCACGAACAGGGCCAGCAAGTCTTCGAAGTTTTGGCCGGATTGGAACGCCGCAAAGCTGATCAACATGAACAGGAACGGCGCCAGATAGGTGAAGCGGATCGTGGTCAGCTTGGCGATCCCGCCCGATGCCGCGATGCACAGGATGGTCCCGACGACGTTGGCCAACGCCAGCAGCCAGACGATCGAATAGGTGATGTCGAGATTGTCCTTGAGCATGCTCGGACCGACCTCGATATCGCCTGACCCCAGCAAAGCCACCGCGCCGATGAAGATCGCCATCGAGCCTGAACCAGGGATGCCAAACAGCAGAGTTGGCACCAGCCCTCCACCCTCTTTGGCGTTGTTCGAGCTTTCCGGGCCGATGACGCCGCGCACTTCGCCTTTGCCGAAATTGCTCTTGTCCTTGGTGGATTGCACCGAGTGACCGTAGGCGATCCAGTCGACAACCGAGCCGCCGAGGCCGGGAATGACTCCAACAATCACGCCAATGATCGAACAACGCACCGACAGCCATATATTTGCGAACCAGTCTTTGATGCCGTCCAGCCAACCGGCGCCCAGTGAGGCCCCCTTGGCAATCGACCGATCTTGACGCAGCAGCGATACGATCTCGGGCACCGCAAAGATACCCAGGCCAACGATGACCAGCTTCAAACCGTCCGTCAGATAAGGAATGTCGTAAGTTGCCATGCGCAGCGAACCGCCTGCATCCGCCTCACCAATCGTGCCAACCATCAGGCCCAGACCGGCGGCGGCGACTCCTTTCAGCGGGATCCGCCCGGCCAAAATGGCGACCATCGACAGGCCGAGAATTGTGATCATCAACATCTCGGGCAGGCCGAAGGCCAGAACGATGGGTCGCGCGATAAGTATGAACATGGTCAGGAAGGTCGCGCCGACGAGCCCTCCGAATAGGGAAGAGGAAAAGGCTGCTGACAAGGCCCGTGCAGCCTCGCCCTTTTTCGCCATCGGAAAGCCGTCCAGCACGGTGGCCTGCGAAGCAGAACTGCCGGGGATGCCCATCAAGACGGACGCAAACGTGTCCGAGGTCGGCACCACCGCGACCATCCCGATCATCAGCGCCAGACCAAGGATCGGGTCCATTCCGAACATGAAAGGCAACAGCAGGGACAGACCGGCAATACCGCCAAGCCCCGGAAAGACGCCCACAGCCAGCCCCATGACGACGCCGAGAATGAGATACCCCAGAACGATGGGTTGCAGGATCAAACCCCACGCGTCACCAAGCGCAGGTAGAGCGGTGGCGAAAACCTCCATAGCGGCCGCCTTTCATAAACTGTTTTGTATGTAGAGAAACGCGCGCCCTTCGTTGGGCGCGACGACGTGTCAGCTTAGTTCAGCTCGACGCCGTAGGCCTCTTTCAGCCAGTTCAGGACGTATTGCTTGGCATTGTCATCCACATTGGTCGCCGTCTGCAGAGCAGATTTCGAGCCGTCGCCGACGAACACCGGATACTTGCCGACGTGCTTCGAGGAGATATCAGCAAAATCACCCCGCTCGGTCACTGCTTGAAACGCTGCGGTATAGGCGTCGACGACCTCTTGCGGCGTGTCACCGGGCAGGAAGGCCAGCTTTTGAACCGGGAAACCTGCCACGAAGAAGGCTTTCCATGCGTCCCATGCCTCACCACTGGTTTCGCAGCCATCGGTGGCCTCGCAGACCTCCTTGAAATTCGGAATGCCCGGGAAGGTCGGGTCACGAACGATATTGCCATCAGCATCCAATGCGCCCCAAGTCATCATGGGAACGGCCTGACCGGCTTCGACCAGCGGGACCGAACCACCCAGATAGCCCGAGGACGTCTGGTAATCGATATTGGCTTCACCACGTTCAAACATCAGCCGACCATCCCCGCGGCCTTTGATCCCAAATACCGGTTCCACATTCATACCCAACATCTGCCAGGCCAGCAGAGGCACAAGGTCCAAACGGGTTGCACCCTGCGAGCCGTAGATGAAATTGGTGTCCTTCAGCGCATTGGCAGAGCCGTCAAACTTGGCTCCGTCCTCGGCGTTCAGATACGCAACACCACCCGTTCCAGATGCCATTACCGGAATCCAATCGTTGTATTCATAGCGTACGCGGGGATCGCTCAGCAGATACGGGAACTGAGTAGACCCGGACGTGCCAAACAACAGGGTACCGTCATCATGGCTTTTTTCCTGAAACCAGTTCGCGCCTTTGGTTGATCCCGCGCCCGGCATGAACTTGACCACCACAGTCGGCTGACCGGGCAATGCCTCGGATAATAGTGGCGCGAAGAAGTTGGCCCATTTAGCCGACCCGCCCGTTTCCGAGAACGGAATGACCCATTCGATGGTCTTGCCCGAGAAATCGACCTCGGCAGCGGCAGGTGCAGCGAATCCGGCAGCGGCGATCAGCCCCACGACGGCACGACGAGTGAAGTTGGAAATGGCCATTGGTTCCTCCCTGTTGACCAGACAACCACGTCGGCGCCCTCCGCGCCACCGTGATTGCAATTAGAACTGCGGGGTTGATTCCCCCTCCCATCTGGCAATCATGGGGCGCCAACCTTGCGCGAAACTTGCGGGAGACCTGATGCGGATCGTCATCGTCGAGGATAATGAGACCCTTGCCAACGCCATTGCCTATCGCCTGCGGGATCGGGGCCATGCCGCTGACGTGCTGACAGATGGCGGCGCGGCCGATTTGTATCTGGAGCAAGAAGGCGCAGATCTGATCGTTCTGGACATCAACCTGCCGGGTCGGTCTGGGCTTGAGATTTTGCGGTCCCTTCGCAACCGGGGTGACAGCGCGCCCGTCATCCTGCTGACCGCGCGCACCGAGACCAGCGACCGCGTTTCGGGTCTGGATATGGGCGCCGACGATTACTTAGTGAAACCCTTCGAGATGGATGAACTCGAGGCCCGCATCCGTGCCCTGTCCCGCCGCAAACAACTGGATTACGGTGCGCGCGAAACGATCGGAGACCTGGAATTCGACCGCACCGCCCGGCAGGTGAGCGCAAAGGGCCAAGTTCTCGATGTGCCGCGTCGGGAAATGGCTGTGCTTGAATGCCTGCTGGAACGTCGCGGCAGGATCGTCCCCAAAAGTCAGTTGATCGACTACGTCTACGGCGTGGGAGCCGATGTCGACGATTCGGCCGTCGAGCCGCATGTGTCACGACTGCGAAAACGCCTTCAGAACCTTGGCATCCGGATCAAGACCGCCCGTGGCCTTGGATATCTGCTAGAGGTGCAGAAGTGATCCGGCACGGCTCACTCAGGCTCAGGCTTTTCATTCTGATCCTGACGCCATTGGTGCTGCTCGCAATCCTGCTTGGATACTGGCGCTACACGGTTGCTCAACAAACGGCACAGGAGCTTTTTGACGACAGCCTATTGTCCGCCGGTCTGGCCATTTCTCGCGATGTGGCGGTGTCAGAAGGCGATGCCCTGTCGCCCACCACGCGCAGCTTGATCCGCGACGCATCGGGCGGAGAGATTTTTTATCACGTGACCGGACCCGGTGGCATCTACGTCACAGGGTATGCATACCCTCCGGCCGCTGCAAACCCGTCTGAGCAAGACGCGTACCAGCCGAGGTTTTTCGAGGCGATCTATCGGGATGAGCCGGTGCGCGTACTGAAAATGACCGAGCGCGTCACACTTGATAACCTTGTGGGCGATGCGACAGTAACAGCTTGGCAACGCGTTGCGGATCGCAACGCCTTTGCCAACGAACTGTCGATCCGCGCCGCGATCCTGATGGGTATCCTGCTGGCCACCCTTGCTGTTGTCGTGTGGTTCGGCGTCGCGCGAGGGCTGCGGCCCTTGCTGGATTTGCAGGATGCGATCGACCTACGCTCACCTGACGACCTGAGCGAAATCAAACGCCCGGTCCCGGTCGAGGTTCATGGCATTGTTCAGACCTTGAACCGGCTGTTTGGACAGGTCGAGCACAGCATCAACGCCCATCAGGTGTTTATCTCAGAAGCCGCGCATCAGCTGCGAAATCCGGCGGCAGCGGTCCAGTCCATGGCCGAGGCGTTGCGGGACGCAAAATCGGATGAGGACAAGGACAAACGGATTATCGAGCTTGTGTCGGCAGCGAAAAACTCCGCCACGGTGGCCGAGCAGCTATTATCGTTGGAGCGGTTGCGGCAACCTACGCATCAGGATCAGATGGACAAGATTGATTTCCGTGCGGTTGTGGAAGAAGCCTGCACTGACATGGGTGTACAGATCCTCGCAAAAGGGATCGAGTTTGATGTTACGATGCCGGACTCGACAATTCCGGTTTCAGGAGATCAGGTTTTTTTAACTGAGGCCATCAAAAACCTGCTGGACAACGCAGTTAAGCACGGTGGGACTAAGTTGAGCCAAATTTCAGTCGCGCTGCGTTCTGATGGCGAGAACGTAAAGCTTACCGTATCCGATGACGGAACCGGCCTTTCACCCGAACAAAGCGAAGCCGTTTTCAGTCGATTTTCGCAGCTGGAATATTCCGAAGGCAGCGGTTTAGGGTTGTCGATTGTCTCAGCTGTAGCGAAGCGCCACGGAGGAGTGGCCGCGATCAACCAAGTCGAAAAAGGAGCCAGCGTCACGCTTCAGCTTCCCATAGCCCTGTAGTTTGTTTCAATTTCTGCTCGGAACCCGAAACCTGTCACAATCAAAGAGAGTTTTTCGATTACAGCGAATGACCGGTTTCCACCCCAGGTGCCGGGCACGGTGGTCTTGATACGTCTTCACCGGACTTTGAAGCCTTTTGCAGCGAAATGGCGCTTGGTCCCGCTGCCCTGCCATCTGAGAAGCGCGTGGGAAGGTCCGGTTTGCGTGGTTTAGAGCCTTCTGCGCGAGCAAAAACTCAAAGTGCAGTTAAGGTCCGGTTGGGGCTCATAGTACCAATTCGGGCTTGTCGCAGAGAAGGGCAGATGCGAGCCTATCGCTGACCGCTAAGTAAACTCCAGGTCTCTGTTTTTGTGAGTGTTCTGGTTTTCGTGTCGGCAGTTCGATAAGTAGCGACAAGTTAAGACAAGAGTAGACAAATCATGGTGCCAACCAGATGACCGAACGTGCTCAACCGTTATTGGCGACGCTGATTGATGCCGACAACGTACCAGCCAAATTTGCGGAAGCAATTCTCAAGGAGGTCGCTTCAATAGGCGAACCCGCGCTTAGACGAGTTTATGGCGATTGGACCAGTAGTCGGTTGAAAGGTTGGTCCGAGGTAATCTTATCGCTGGGTCTTGTTGCACACCAGCAGACCGCCAATACGTCGGGTAAGAACGCATCCGATATTGGTCTTGTGATAGATGCGATGGACATCCTACATGGAGGTCGGTTCGACGGGTTTGTCTTGGTTTCTTCCGACAGTGATTTCACCAGTTTAGCCAATCGTCTCAGAGAGGATGGCTTAATGGTGATTGGCATCGGAGAGAAAAAAACTCCGGAGCCACTTCGGAACGTGTGCAACCGGTTCATTTTTATTGAAAACCTTGTAGCAGACGAAGGCGAAGCCAAGAAACTAGCTTCTGCAAAGGAGCAGCCCCAAAAAGCGGCAAAGTTACTCTTGGATGCCATGGCACGTATCCAACAAGATGACGAGTGGTTTCACCTTGGGCAACTTGGCCAGTCAGTAGTCGCTGCACATCCAGATTTTGATGCTCGGACCTACGGAAAGGGAAAACTGAGCGATCTCGTAGCTGCGATCAAAGGCTTCGAAACGAAGAGACAGGGCAACAGCCTCTTCGTTCGTTACGTCCAGCCAAGGGCAAAGTCCTGAGAATATCCACTTACCTTCAACCTGACTGACCGTTTTGTCCCGCACACTTTCAGTTTCTTGCGTTCTTGATTTTGCGGTTGCAGCGAATGGCAGGAATGGCGGGCCGCACCGCGGCGCAACCGCGGGTGGATGAACTGTGGCTAAGGGCCGTTTGGATATATCGTGGAGAACAGGGCAGGGACTTGTGCTGCTTCTGCACTGAGGTCGGCAAAGAGCCCAGAGTTCCAAGTTTCTGTTTCGCAGCTAAAGTCCGCTTTGTTGGGCACTTGGAGTCCCGGTTGGCGATCAATCTCGGATAGTGGTCTCAGTTCCGAGTTTACTTTGAACATGTCGAGAACTACGGTCCATTCTGACAACTCCGACGAGAAATTCTCAGACAATGCCCGTGACAAGCTACATCTTCACTGTTTCCCCCCCGCCGCGCGCCTAAGCGTGTCTTTTGCCGCGCACGCGTGCGCGCAAGACTGACGCAGGCGCGAGACGTCGCTTAAATCGCGGCCTCCTGTAGCATACAGGGTTAGGTTGCGTGCGCCTTTTCGCCTCCAAATCTCGAAACTTCCCACCGTGATGCAAACGCCTTTTGGGCCGTGACAGCATCATGGTCGTCTGGCTGTCTGGAGGCCAATACACATGAATAAACTTACTCCACTCTTCATTCTCAGTTTGTCAGCAACACTTCAGATGATCGGTGTCGGCATGATCGTCGCACTTCTTCCACAACAGGTTCATGCAATGACCGGATCACTTGAATGCGTCGGTCTCGTCGCCTCGGTTTTTGCGTTTGCCTATCTGCTTGCGCAACTGCCGATCAGCGCTCTGTCAGACCACCTGGGCGCAAAGCGTTTCCTGGTCACTGGTTATTTACTCTGCGCAGTGTCTGGTGTTGTCTTCTTTTTCACCGAAACCGCTGGGGGCATCTTCTTGGGTCGCGCCGTACAGGGCATCGGTGAAGCTCCGATCTGGGCGCTCGGGCCAGCTATTCTTTCACTGGCCTATCCGTCAACCAAGGGGCGGGTGATTGGCATCTACAATGCGGCAATTCACATTGGCCTGACGGCGGGTCCGTTATTGGGTTTGCTCGTCGCGCCGAACGGCCAAGGCAGTCTGCCGTTTCTGATTTTTGCAGTGCTGTGCCTGTTCGCAGGACTGTGTGTCTTTTTCTTTCTGAAACCCGTTGCCGTTCCTCTTGGACAGTCTCGACCGAGCTTTGCACAATTTATCAGGCTGTTGCGCCAAAGGCAGACGTTGATCCTGTTGTTGGGTGTCCTTCTGTACGGCGCTGGATACGGTGTTTTCCTAACGGTTTTGCCCGTTTCTTTGGCATCCACACATAGGTTTGGCGCAACGGCCATCAGCCTGCTGTTCGTGGTGTTCTATGCGGCCATCAGCCTGTCGCAGATCGTTGCAGGAGCACTCTCTGATCGGTTCGGACGGAAGGGGTTTCTGATCTGGGGTATGGCGTTGGCGGCTGTTGGACTCGCGGCATTCCCGCTCTTTTTAGGGCTTTGGGCCTATATTCCACTTGGATTTGCCAGCGTTGGATTGGGAATTTTCTGCGTGGCATCCATCGCTGAATTGAACGAGGAAGCCCCCGACACACTCAAAGGGGCCATATCGGGCAGCTACTTTCTCTTCTGGTCTGCGGGCTACGTGCTTGGCCCACTGTCTATTGGCGCAATCAGCTCGAACGTTCCATTCATTGGGTTCGGAACGCTCGCTGCCTTGCTTGGTGTTCAAGCCTTGGCGTTGGTAAGGGTTCAAAGCTAACCCCCACTCAACACACAGGCATCTCTTCTACGTTTGGGATGCCTGCTTTACGACTTCATTGCTGAGCCAGCCGCCAATATTGACCTCGCTGGGTCGTAGAAGTGGCAGGCTATTGGCAAAGCGGACTTTGGGGAAACGGTGCTGAACGGCAGGTCTAGTCCCATGTAGCGAGTTCAGGCAGCCTTTGTTTTGCGCTCGCAGCGAACGGCAGGTTCGACGGGGTCGCAGTGCAGTAACATTGACCAAGGTCGAACGGCAGGAAAGGGCCGGAAACACGATCGTGGTTTCCCGCTTGATCCCATCACCGGCAACAAGAAAGCTTCACTGCGGCCTTTTCTGCCAGCATTCTATTATAGCAGTAAGATGGCATCGCTGATCATCGTCGTATTAGATTTTCCGCAAGTATGCCCAAGAGACATACCCCTTTAGTCTACGAGCACGCTCCAATGAAACGCGGCACCAACGTGTGCCACCGGTCTGCTCGCAGCTGTGAACTCGTAGTGCGGTTCCATTTGGAAGACCAACGATCACATTGAACCCTGTTCCAGGTCCGCTGCGCATTTTTAGCATGTCACCGTCTTCGACTCCAAAAACCTCATATGGTCCCAGTGACGCCGCCGCAGCCGGCTCAACGCCCATGACGACCCCTAGGAACAAAGCCGCTAAGGGTGAGAAGATTGCATTGCGCATCTTGATGTCCTGCTTGTTGCCTCAACTACAATCGTAGCAATTCGGGTCACCAGAAGGAACAACTCCCAGAAAGAAATGTACGTGATACCAAAGCCTAAACCCCTACATATCTTCCAAGTGGTGGGGAACTCTGGCCCAGTTGGGGGCATCTTTCGCAAAAACCTTTTTCGATGGGCTGAAGTTGTTTGGTTCATCCAGTGTCCCAGCTGCAATGCTCGTCAATCCGAAGGCTGTCACACCCCACAAGCCTGACCCGCAGGTACCGCAGAAATGCTTGATAACAGGTCGGCCTTCCTTTGAGGTCTTCTCAAAGGTCCGTGGTTTGCCCTTCAGTAGCTGTAGATTTTCTGACTTTATCATGTACCCGGCGTAGCCATCTGTACCGGTCATCGATAGGCAATCTCTGCAAAAACACATGAGTTGCAGTACCGCTTCACCGGTGATCCGGTAGCGCACTTCACCACAGAAGCACCCACCTTCCAATGATTGTGCCATGTTCGTTCATCCCTCTATGTCCACTGGGAAGAGTAGTGAACATCGTATGCGCCCTAATCTGAGGCGGCAACATTTCCACATTACTTTTGGCTATCTCACGCGGAATTTCATCATCTGACTAAATGCGGCAGTTTCCGGCCGTGAAAAATTCTCTTCTGCGTGAGTACGGTCATTAAAGAGAGAAAACTGTGCGGATGTCCGCTCAGTAAATGTAGGTCCGTTCCATTGAGGATCAGAATCCATTCCGACGAATGGATCTTGCAAAGTCATTGGACAGACGGTCTGAATTGACCGACAATCGGATCATGGAGCTGACGGCAACCACACCTGTCCACCTGATCCATGTGGATCCAGACGTCAACATGGCGCGGTTCTATGGAATAGAATTGCAGCCGACGTTGTTTGGAGAAGTGTCCGTCCTTCGGACCTGGGGACGAATTGGCACGAACAGGCAGGCCATGATGGTGACATATGACAATGAGGCCCAGGCTGCTGATGCCCTCCACAAACTCGAAATGCAAAAGCGCCGTCGGGGGTATGTCCCGGTCGGTGAGTGAATTCGGGCTGCAATCTGTTTCCCTGGCAAATCACGAGCCTTTCGGCTCGTGACCGGGCTCTAGGTTTCAGCCGGCATGCCGGCTTCCACCCAGAACACCCCAGCATGATCTCCCTGAGCCAATAGCCCCTGAACCGTCTCTTGCGCGCCGGGGCAGGGGCTTTGGGTCATGGTCGGTCCATACCGTGGTGATCTGCCCATTCGGGTGACGATCCCTTTTGCGCTTCCGCAGGATCGAAGATCCTTTGGCTTCTTTTGTTGGTCAGGCGGGATTTGGACAAGCCAAAAGCCACCCGACGTCAGGGGGAAGGCGCGGCCTCCCCCCTCGGACAAGACAAATAGACAAGACCGTGTCCTCGCGCGTTGCGCTGCGGGCCGCACCACTCTTGTCGATTTGTCCTGTCTCGCCCCTCTCCGCGTTCGCCACGGGGCAGGTTTTAGAGACGACGCCCATTCAGGGCTCGGCTCAAAACCAGCACCGAAGGGGACCAGCCCCGGAGGTCGCACCACAAAGGAGAGATGGTTTTGAATCTTGAGACGGCAAAAGACATCGAGACTGACACCAGCCTTCAGGCGGCAGAGATCGCGGTCCAGAATGATCTGTTTGGGGTCTGCTCCGGCTGAGTGCAGAATGACACCCTAAGCCCGTAGATCACCTGGTTTTCCACCTGTATTCGCCCGTGAGCAGGATATG